>NZ_JBQCDF010000099.1:0-34048 GCF_051961495.1 Cytophaga sp.
ATATTTTAGCGTTATTAACTACTGCGACACCATCTTTATACCATTGATACACTAAATTATCTCCGATTGCACCAATCGTAAATTTAGCAAATTGCCCTGTACAGATAGATTGTGAGAATGGATGCTGAATAATAGTCGGAGAATTAATCACGATTGACGCTGGTGCAGAATACTGAACAGCACCGCAGTTTTCCGTTACCTTGCATCTATAATTCCCTACTTCTGTATTGTCTACATTCAATGTCGTTAAACTGTTCGTATTAACACCACTATACTTACCACCATTTGCCAGGTCAGTAAATATTGTTGACCCATTCGGGGCAAACTGCCATTGGTAGGTAATTCCTGCACCTGGTATATTAATAACAAATAAAACCGATTGCGTTCTGCAAACATCCGCTGAAATAGGTTGCTTAGTAATGGTTGAAGAGGTTGTAGTTGTAACAACAGCTGTATTACTTATTGTTGGTGTCGAACAACTGGTTGATGCCTTACATAAATAATTTCCGGCATCTGCGTTGGTAACTGAAGTAATTGTAAGGGTAGCTGTTGTTGCCCCTGAAATTGTTCCACCATCACTCAAATCAACTCCATCTTTTTGCCATTGATAAATAACTCCCGTGGGATTGGTAACTGTAAGTGCCAATACCAATGTTTGGCCGGTACAAACCAATTGACTTGCCGGTTGAGACGCAATCACCGGAGCGGTTGAAAGCGTTACCTGCGCACCGCTAGTAGTTATTGTTCCACCGCAGATAGCAGTCATAACACATGTATAATTTGCTTCATCTGACGATGCCAGGCTATTAATTGCAAGCGAACTTGTTGTAGCACCTGCTATATTACCTCCATCTACCAGATCAATTCCATCTTTTTGCCATTGATAAGTTGTTACTGCGCCGGACATGGTAACCGCAAGCGTAATGTTATCTCCTGTACATGCACTTATAGCACCTGGTTCAGACACAATAGAGATGGATGAATTTACAACCAACGTTGCGGCAGAGGTAGTTACAAGATTACATAAACTTGTAAGGTCACATGTATAAGATCCGGCATCTGATATTGCTGTAGCAGTTATAGAGTATGAAGCGTTCGTAGCGCCTGATATTGGATTCCCATTCAATTTCCATTGATATCCCAGGCTACTTCCTGATGCAGTAACTGAAAAAGATGCGGGACTACCTGCACAAACCGTTACATCTGCAGGTTGAGATGAGATACTTGTTGATGTGTTAACCGTTAATGTTGCTGCCGCAGAATTGATTGTACTTGAGCACAAACTGCTCACGATGCATTGGTAAGAACCGGCATCTGCTGCAGAAGCATTACTTACAGTAAGTGTACCGGTTGTCGATCCCGAAATATTAGCTCCATCAACAAGATCAATACCATCTTTTTGCCATTGATAAGTAATAGCACCGCCTGTTGCATTACAAACAAAAACAGTAGCATTGCCTGAACATACAGATTTCGAAGTAGGTTGAGAAACAATTGTGGTACTTGCTCCAACACTCAGTGTTGCGCCGTTTGAAATAGCCTTAGGTGTACATGTTCCGCTTACTTCACAAGTATATGTACCATCATCGCTTACTGAAGCAGAAAGAATAGTCAGGGTATTTGTTGTTGCACCAGTAATGTTTGCTCCATTAGATAAGATCACACCATCTTTCTTCCATAAATATGTAAGGCCTGTACCTGAAGCAGAAACAGAAAAGTTTGCTGGAGTACCGGTACATACTGATACGTTTGAAGGTTGTGTATTTATTACAGGTAATGTATTCACCGTAATAGTAGCGGTAGAAGAAACAATAAATCCACTGCAGGTATTGCCTGTTTTACATGTATATGTGTCAGCATCAGAAGCAACAATATTTGATATGCTTAATGAAGCTGTAGTGACACCACTGATTCTTGAATCATTTACCAGATCAACTCCGTTTTTCTGCCATTGATACGAAATCCCGGTTCCGCTTACGACGATAGAAAGGGTAACTGTAGATCCGATACACGCCGTTTTATCAGATGGCTGGCTTGTAATAGTAGCAACTGATCCTACTGCCAGATTTGCTGTATTGGATGTAACTGCTGGTGTACATGAACCTGAAACTGTACATGTGTATGCTCCGGCATCGGCAGCCACTGCCGGGCTGATTGATAAGCTTGCTGTAGTGGCGCCGGAAATTGCTCCGCCATCTGTCAACGCTACGCCGCCTTTTTTCCATTGATAAGTAATACCTGTACCAGTTGCAGCAATTGTAAAATTAACATTCGCAGAACCGCAGATCGTAACATCGCTTGGTTGTATAGTAATGGCCGGAAGATCCCTTACTGTCAAGGTCGCGGCAGTAGAATTCAATACTCCTGAACAGGCATTATTAATTGTACATGAATAACTACCTGCGTCACCGGAAGTAGTTCCGGTAATTGTTAATACGGAAGTTAATGCACCGCTGATATTGCCACCATCTGTTATGGCAACTCCTCCCTTTTTCCATTGATAAGTGATACCGCTTCCTGTGGTACCCAAAGTGAAAGATGCTGTTTGACCGGCACATACTGTAGCAGCAAGCGGATTAGAAGATATTGCTGCTGTAGAATTTACGGTAAGAGCTGCAATGTTGGATGTTACTGCAGGTAAACAAGCACCTGAAACAACGCAGGTATAATTACCGGCATCGCTGACAGCAACACCCGTTATAGTTAATGAACTACTGGTTGCTCCAAATACATTGCTGCTATTTACAACATCAACACCATTCTTTTTCCATTGATAAGTAATACCCGTACCAGTAGCCGTAATTGAAAATGATGCATTAGCTCCTGAACATATTGTACTCGCTGCAGGTTGTGTTGTTATTGCCGGAAGTGTATTGATAGTAAGTACTGCATTATTGGAAGTCGCAGCCGGACTACATGCGCCCGTAACAACACAGCTATATGTTCCTGCATCTGCAGCTGTTATGGAGGAGACCAGTAATGAAGCTGAAAGTGCCCCGCTGATGTTACCGGTATTCGTTAAATCAACTCCATTTTTTTTCCATTGATAAGAAACAGCTCCTGTAGCAACTACAGAAAATGATGCATTTAATCCTGCACATATACTTTGGGATGCAACTGGTTGAGATGTTATTACCGGTGAAGAGGTTATGGTTAATGTTGCAGCCGTAGATGTAGCTGTTCCGCAAGTACCTGTTATTACACACTTATAATTGGTTGCATCTCCTGCAATTACACCTGTGATCGTTAGTGTATTGGTTGACGCACCACTTATACTTCCTCCATCTGACATATCAACGCCATTCTTTTGCCATTTATAGCTCAGGCCTGAACCTGTAGCTGCTACAGAAAAAGAAGTAGTTCCACCTAAACAAGCAGTTTTATTGGTTGGATTGGTCGTGATTGTAATTCCTGAACCTACTGTTAATGTTACGCCATTGCTTGTCACAACCGGAGAACATGTACCTGTAATATCTACAGTATAAGTTCCCTGATGTGCGGTTGTCGGGGCAACAAGGTTTAGTGTTGCTGCATTCGCTCCTCCGTATACAGCATTGTTTGAAATATTAACACCATCTAATTTCCATTGATAAGTCAGTAATGTTCCTGTTGCGGAAACCGAAAAAGAAGTATTACTTCCGGTACAAATTGACGATGAAACCGGTTGTGTTGTAATGGATGGTGGTTGATTGATAGTAACGACGGCATTCCCGGATGTAACATTATTTCCGCAAGAACTCACCACACAGGTATACGTACCGGCATCACCCGCGACTACCGAAGTAATAGATAAGTTAGCTGTGGTAGCACCTGAAACAGTCCCTCCATCTGTAAGAGCAACGCCTCCCTTTTTCCATTGATAGGTAAGAGCGCTTCCTGTTGCAACGATAGATAGATTAAGCGTGGTACCTGCACAGATAGTCTTAGATGCAGGCTGTGTACTGATGACAGGCACTGAATTACACTCCTGATATTTGGACCAATAAGTATCTTCCAATCCTAAGTTTCCAAGCGTAGAGCTTCCTGCTCCCGGATCAAAATCTCCTATGCTGCCGGTATAAAAACCACCTGCATAAGCAAAACCAGCAGAGTTAAAATCCATTGAAGTTCCCTGATCATCTGTAGCACTACCTACACTGAAACCCCAGGTATTTACGCCTGTTGCGTTATATTTAGAAATAAATGCATCTTTCCCTCCTGTACTTGAAAGATTCAGAGCAGTACCCGCAGGGTTGAAGTTTACTCCTGAACCACTAAAATATCCTGTTAGGTAGCAGTCTCCGCTTGAATTTGAACGAATGCCGATCGCTTCATCATCTGAATTAGAAGCTCCCATTTTCTGAGCGAATACCGGAGCAAACGTTGTTAAATCATACTTGGCAAAAAGAATATCTTTACCTGTACCGGCGGCGGTCAAATTTTGCGTATTGGCGCTTCTTGGATCTGCATCAATAAAACCGGTAAATGTACCGGCAACATTTAATGCGCCGGAGGCTCCTACATGCATACGGTTCACCAGCTCAACACTTGCACCTGATATTTGACCGACATTTGTAAAAATACCTGCTGTCGTATACTTTGCAATAAATGCATCCCCGCTTCCCTGAGGTGACACCTCCGTCAACGTAACTGTTGCAGCGCCGGGATCAAAGTCCATTGTATTAAATAACTGACCGGCTACATATACATTATTGCTTGCATCTGTAGTAATCGCAGTACCTTTCTCAGCTCCCCCAGTACTACCAACTGTGAATCCCCACTGGTATGTACCGTCATTCGCAAATTTCGCAACAACAACATCAAGTAACCCAACAGCCCCCCCCTGGGTTGTAATTGTTCCGGTTGTAGCCTGTGTACCACCGTTATCTTTTCCATATACACTTGCGTCTGCTGCGATGTATCCGGTAACATATACATCACCATTTGCATCAAGTGCCATATCTAATATCTCATCACTGTTAGCAGTAGAACCAATGGCTCTTACCCATAGGAATGCTCCTGTGCTGGAATACTTCGCAATAAAACCATCGGGAGTAAGTACATTCGGACCATTGAAAGAAGACGGTACTGAAAAGCCATTAAAATAAATGGTTGAACCATACAAGGAACCTGCAATAAAAACGTTGCCTGCATTGTCAACTGCAACTCTATAACTTTTTACGCTGCCACTACCCGAAGAATAAATTCCTTTATTCCAGCTTAGCGTTCCGGAAGCATCATATTTCAATAAGAATGTTTTCGTGATTGTGCTGGAAGTTGTAATAGTAACGGGATCTGTGATCTGATTTGTAAAATATCCAAGCGCGTAAAAATTGTCAGATACATCCGTTGCAATATCCTGCAATTGATCCTATCCCACACCAGCAACTCTCTTCGCCAGTTGAAATGTCTGCCCAGCAGCAGACATCGACAGTAAAATAAATAAACAGAGAGTTAGTCTACCGTATAAATATCTCATTAGCAATGGTTTTAGATTTTAATAAAATCTTCATTCCCATTCAAACGAAAAACGGCCTTAAAGGTTGTTGAAATATATAAAATATTGAATTAAAAATGGGGCTATGCGCCCCCAGACAATTCTTTAGCTCTTTTTTCTGCACTTTTCAAAGCCTCAATGATATGCTCGCCAACTTCTCTCTTTTTAAAAGTGTTCAATGCAGCTTCTGTAGTTCCACCTTTTGAAGCAACCATGGCAATCAATTCGTCGATGGTCAGTTTCGAATGATTCAGAATCTGAAATGCACCCATCATGGTTTCTTTGACCAGCATGCCGGCGACATTTTCATCCATTCCCATTTGTTTACCAGCTTCAATCATATGCTGGACGATGTAATAAAAATACGCCGGGCCGCTACCACTTAATGCAGTCACTGCATCAAGCATGCTTTCATCTTTCATAAAGATTGCTTTGCCGGTAGTTTCAAGCAACATATCTACAACACTGATATTTTCAAACGAAGCATCTTTGGCTACGGTAAATGCCGTAATGCCAAAACCCAGTTGTGCCGGAGTATTCGGCATGGCACGTACAACATTTTTATGACTTAACAGATCCTGAATTTGTGAGATCTGAATACCTGCCATGATGGATAAGATCATCTGACCTTCCACTAGATAATTCTTTAATTTTTCTGAAAGAATTCTGAAATCCTGAGGCTTTACAGCAACGATTACAATATCATATTTCTGGATGGATTCATCTATATCAGCAGACAAAGAAGCAATACCTTCCATTTTAAGCTGCTCTCTCTTTTCATCATGTTTTTCAACGATCAATAAATCTTCTTTCAAAACAATTTTTCTACTCACAAATGCTTTCGCATATGTCATCCCCATATTTCCGCCACCTAAAATTGCAATCTTCATATTCGTCTTTATTTAAACAATGATATATATAGAACAGTGTATGGCCTGCGCCTCAAAAGTACTCAATAAGCTTAATTGTGAATTTGTCTCATACTTTCCGTATGAGCAGAAATTATCCGGTCTGCCAACTCTGTTGAAATAGCCGTTGAAATAAATAAACTCTCAAACTGAGAGGGGGCCATGTATACACCTCTTGACAACATTGCCTGGAAGTATTCAGCAAATTTTTTCAGATCGGATTGTTTAGCTGTTTCAAAATCCTCTACTGAAGTATTGGTAAAAAACATCGTAAACATTGACCCAATGTGATTGAAGGTATAATCAAGGCCTAACAGGTTATTCGCCTTTTTTAATCCTTTTACTAAATAATCAGTTTGTCTGGATAACTGGTTATAAATATCAGGATTTTCGTTTAGATGCTTCAGTATTGCTAAACCAGCAGACATTGCAATCGGATTTCCGGATAAAGTTCCTGCCTGGTATATTGGCCCAGCCGGAGATACTTTCTGCATGATTTCTTTTTTACCTCCATAGGCACCAACCGGCATACCACCACCGATAATTTTTCCTAACGTGGTTATGTCTGCCTGCACGCCTAATGCGCCCTGGGCACCTGAAGCTGAAAGTCTGAACCCCGTCATTACTTCATCAAAAATCAACACGATATTTTCTTCGTCACAGATCTTTCTTAAACCTTCAAGAAATCCAGGTTTAGGTAACACGCAACCCATATTACCGGCTACAGGTTCTACAATAATGGCGGCTATTTTATTTTTATTCTTCTCCACCAAAAGCTTAACAGCTTCGATACTATTATATGGAGCCGTTAATGTATCGTTTGCCACACCTTGAGGAACGCCCGGACTATCAGGTACGCCCATGGTAACAGCACCGCTACCCGCCGCTATCAAAAATGAATCCCCATGTCCGTGATAACAACCTTCAAATTTTATAATTTTTTCTCTGCCGGTAAATCCTCTTGCTACACGAATAGCCGACATAGTTGCTTCTGTTCCTGAATTAACCATACGAACCATTTCTACAGATGGAACCATATCCACAATCAATTCAGCCATTTCAACTTCTTTGCGCGAAGGTGCTCCGAATGAAAGGGAATCGGACAATGCCTCACGAACTGATTTTTCTATTAGTTCATTAGCATGACCTAGGATCATTGGCCCCCAGGAATTTATCAGTTCGATGAATTGGTTATCATCTTCATCAAATAAATAAGCTCCTTTCGCACGTTTAATAAACAGTGGATTTCCACCTACGGCTCTAAATGCGCGTACCGGAGAATTTACTCCGCCGGGTATATATTCTTTTGCTTTTGAAAAAAGCTCAGAACTTTTTACTGTTTTCATTCAATGGGATTAGCTAATGTTAATTTCAGATTACTGAAATAATATACAGGAACATAATTATTGCAGGCCGAACGGCTAAAATCAAACCCGGTCATAAAATGGCCTTTTTGCACGCGTGTTTTTCTCATCAGATCAAAATACCCTGTACCGGCAAGCTGCATATTATTTCCTACGAGAGTCATAAGCTCATAACCTAAAACACTATATTTTGATGGATAAATATTGTATTGTCTGATATAAGCTTCTTTAAATAATTTATAAGAGTCTGTATAGAACGCATAAAAATCAGGATAGATAAAATAGATTTGTCTGCGTTCAAACTGTTCATACGTTTGGTTATTAATATCCAGCCATTCACTTTTAGTAATTACCGGAATATTAAGACGGGTAATCTCTAAGGCACTCACAATGTTTGAAGCCAGAGCCGGTTCACTTGATGCTACAAAAATATGGCTCACCTTATTCAGTGAAATTTCATCAGTGAACATTTTATTGATTGTTGCAATATTCGTTTTGTTAATCAATACAAACTTTGAAACCGTAAAACCTTTTATCCGGACTGAATCTCTGTAGTACGCTGCCAGTAGGGAATCCTTAACATCAGATGTATAAAGAATCACTACATCTGTTTTTGCCTTTGTATCATCATCTTTTGCATCATTCTTGCGGTAAACAAATTTACTCTTTGCAAACGAAGATGTTTGCCCGGCAATCGATTCAAGCGTAGGCTGAAATAGCAATGTCCTCGTTGTGTTCTCAATAATATTTGAATTCAGTGATATGGGATTGATGACGGGTATATTATTCTGCTCTCCGAATACGGTTACATAAGGAATCAATGACGGATACAAGGGACCAATAATCAGATCCATGGTTTTAAGTTCAGGATATGAAATAATAGTTTGTATTTTGTTTACGTCACGATCCACATCGTATACATGCAACGAAATATTCAGTCCTGTTTTCTTAAGCGAATCAACAGCCGTAAGAATTCCCTGGTACATATCATCGATATAACTGTTCTTTGTATGATCGGTTAGATTTTCATTCAGGTTCATCGGAAAAATAACTGCAACATTATATACAGCTTTTTTAACATACTCTACTGCCCTGCTTTGTTTGCTAAACTTAAACTCCTGTGCGAGGTATTCATATAACATATTATTCTTTGAACCTACAGGTGCTGCTGCCAGCTTGTTGAACAGTGCTTTTGCAAGTTCTTTATCGGTAGAATAAATTCGTTGCAGTTTAATTAAGGTATCAACCGGATTAATGGTTGGGTAATTCGCCTGTTTAAATTCAGTAATGGTAATTTCCATTCCATTAATAATAGACAACGCATCTATTGATGTACGGTATTGCTTCATACCAAAATAAACCAGCGCCAATAAATATTCAGCTTCGTTTTTTTGCTTCCATTGCGGATCACGGTTCAGCAGCTGCAACAGCATTTGCCGCGCCTCATTATACTTTCCGGCTTTATAAGCCGACAAAGAATAATAATACTGGGCATAGGATGTGTATGCGTTGGAAGGATCCGGAGAGGTAACCGGCAAGAAATACTCCATTGCAATTTCATATTTCTGCATCTGATATACCTGCTTTGCTCTGTTATAATCTTCTTTCCAGCTTTGCTGCGAAAACGAAATCAAAGATTGAAAAACTCCGACAAGCAATAAAACCGCTTTCAATTTCATATTATTCCCATTCAATCGTTGCAGGTGGTTTAGAGCTTATATCATATACAACTCTGTTAACACCTTTCACTCGGTTTATGATTTCATTCGAAATATCAGCCAGAAATTCATATGGCAAATGTATCCAGTCTGCGGTCATTCCATCTGTACTGCTAACTGCGCGAAGCGCTACTACATTTTCATATGTTCTTTCATCTCCCATTACACCAACAGATTTAACCGGCAGCAGAATTGCGCCTGCCTGCCATACCTGATCATATAATCCCTTTTCCTTCAAACGGGAAATGAATATATAATCTACTTCCTGAAGAATCGCGACCTTTTCGGCAGTGATATCGCCAAGGATACGAATGGCTAAACCCGGCCCCGGGAATGGATGTCTTTTAAGAATAACATCATCAATGCCCAGCGTACGTCCCACTCTTCTCACCTCATCTTTAAATAAGGTATTCAATGGCTCAACCACTTTCAACTTCATTTTTTCCGGTAATCCACCAACATTGTGATGCGACTTGATTGTTGCCGAAGGACCTTTAACTGAAACGGATTCAATAATATCCGGGTAAATTGTCCCCTGCCCCAGCCATTTTACATTGGCAATCTTATGAGATTCCTGATCAAACACTTCTATAAATTCTTTTCCAATTGCTTTACGTTTAGCTTCCGGATCACTTAGTCCGTCTAACGCGCTATAGAATTGTTTTTTAGCATCAACGCCGATTACATTTAAACCCATATGTTTATATGAATTTAAAACTTCTTCGTATTCATTCTTTCTCAACAGACCATTATCAACAAAAATACAAGTCTGGTTGGGCCCGATTGATTTATGAATCAAAACGGCTGCAACAGATGAATCCACGCCGCCCGATAGACCAAGTACAACTTTGTCTGAACCGATTTTATTTTTCAATTCACTGATCGTCGTTTCAACAAACGCATCCGGAGTCCAGTCCTGGGAACAACCGCAAATATGTACAACGAAATTTCTTAGCAATTCTTTCCCTTGAAGAGAATGTGTTACTTCGGGGTGGAACTGAATCCCAAACGTAGTTTCACCTTTTACTTTATATGCTGCAACCCGAACAGTTTCTGTACTACTCAGGATTTCAAAATTGGATGGAATTTCAACGATGGTATCTCCGTGAGACATCCATACCTGAGAATCGGGCAAGATTTCTTTAAAAAGATCATCGGATGTATGAACATTATTCAGGATGGCTCTGCCGTACTCACGTATGGAAGATGGCTTAACAACACCGCCTGATTTATGGGCAATCAATTGCGCGCCATAACAAACACCCAGCAAAGGGAGCTTGCCTCTGAATTGAGTCAAATCAATATCCGGTGCATTTTCTTCCCGAACGGAACAAGGACTGCCTGAAAGAATAACTCCTTTTACAGATGGATCCAATTGAGGAGCCTTATTATACGGATGAATTTCACAATACACATTTAATTCTCTCACTCTTCTGGCAATCAGCTGAGTATATTGAGATCCAAAATCTAAGATTAATATTTTTTCAGTCATGCTGCAAAGTTATAAATACCAGCCTTTTTTTCCATGGATTTATGTTACATGTCAATAAATAAATCCTTGAAAACAAGGAAAGACAGGTAATAAAAAAGGGCTGAAAGTAAACTTCCAACCCTTAATTAATTAAACTCAAACCAAAAAATTATATGAAGAGATACTCAGAAGCTGCTCTTTTTAATGATTTTTTTGATTTACCGATTGCTAAGCCTTCTACTAGGGCCTGAACCAATATCCAGGCTACTGCCTTACGGATACCCATTTTTTCAGCTATTTCGATGGTGTATTGTACTTCTTTCGGGCTTACTTCGCCGTCAATACGCATCATTTCCACTAAATCATATAATTGATCGAATCTCTGTTCGTCATTTTCAGGTTTTTTATAGAAAAAGTCGTCGGAAGCATCTACCATTTCAAATACTTCTTCTGCTGATACTCCGTTTCTTTCTCCAATTTTTACTAATAGACCAGACTCAGATTTAGAGATCTTTCCATCAGCTTTAGCTAGTTGCACTAAGTTCATTATGTGACTTTTATGTGCTTTTGTTTTTTTTGTAGCAAAAAGTGTCAACATGGTTTTCTTTTGTTTTTGTTTCGATACAAAGGTAGATATAATTCAATTAATAGCAAATTAAAAATATAAAAATATTATAAACAAAATACCATTCATTAGAAAAAGCATATATTCAATTAATTAAAAAACAGATATTTAAATACAATAAAAAAAACTGAAAAAATTTTAATTATAAAAATAATCCTATTAATAGATTTATGACCAAACTTAAAATAATACAATATAAGCCTTATTAAAAGCGAAGAGACCCGACATTGCTGCCGGGCCTCTTCTATATGGTGAAATGCATCCGTTCAGGAATTCAGTTTCCAATCCTGATTCAACTGGCCGATAATCGTATGGGCTGTTAAATCATAGGTACACGGCACCACAGATACATATCCATTGGATAGTGCCCAT
The DNA here is from genome assembly GCF_051961495.1 of Cytophaga sp. NCBI lineage: Bacteria > Pseudomonadati > Bacteroidota > Cytophagia > Cytophagales > Cytophagaceae > Cytophaga > Cytophaga sp. The sequence continues at coordinate 11,935 of NZ_JBQCDF010000099.1, forward strand.
TCATCTGTATCTTCTCCCTTATCTTTATTTTCAAAACTTCCGGCCATCCAGAAATACCTGCGGCCATACGGATCAAAACGCTCATCAAACTTCTCCTCCCAACGGGCATGCGCCTGGCGGCAGATTTTAATTCCTTTCAGTGGACCATTTCCCGCTGGCGGAAAGTTAACATTCAATGTTATACCTTTCGCCAAACCATTGGTAAGGACTTCCTGCGCAATTTGCTTCACATATTTTTTCACGTGTGAAAAATCTGCATGGGCATCGTAATCACACAATGAAAAACCGATTGCAGGCAATCCCTCAAGAGCTGCTTCAATGGCTGCAGACATAGTACCTGAGTATAATACACTAATAGAAGAGTTGCTTCCGTGATTGATTCCGCTTACTACCAGATCAGGCTTGCGCCCTTTTAATACATGATGCTTGGCTAGTTTCACACAATCTGCCGGAGTACCTGAACATTCATATGCCTGAATCCCGGGAAACAGGTCGCTCGTTTCCAGACGTAATGTATCGCCGATCGTAATGGCATGCCCCATGCCCGACTGCGGGGAGTCTGGTGCAACCACCACTACCTCGCCCAATTCGGTCATTACTTCAATCAATGTTCTGATGCCGACTGAAAAAATCCCGTCATCATTACAAACTAATATTAATGGCTTAGACATAATGCTGTTTTATTAATGACTGATCGTTATAAATCAGTCTTTCTTTAATATGGTATGCCCCATCTTATCTCTCTTTGTCTGAAGATAACGGAGATTATGAGGATTTGAAGCTATTTCAATAGGTACAGTCTCTGTAATTTCCAGTCCATAACCTGATAGTGCAGCGCGTTTAACCGGGTTATTTGTAATCAGCTTTAATTTTGAAATCTGCAGATCACGCAGAATCTGCGCACCTGTACCGTAGTCGCGCTGATCCATTTTGAAACCAAGTTCTAAGTTCGCTTCAACGGTATCTCTACCCTGTTCCTGAAGCTTATACGCCTTCAACTTATTGAGCAAACCAATGCCCCTGCCTTCCTGGTTCATGTAAAGAAGTACACCTTTGCCTGCCTGCTGAATCATGTCCATAGATTTATGCAACTGCGGACCGCAATCGCATCTGCACGACCCGAATATATCGCCTGTTACGCAAGAAGAGTGTACACGAACCAATACCGGCTCATCCTTTTCCCACGTACCTTTAATTAAAGCCAGATGCAATTCACCCGTGCTTATTTGCCGGTATGCAATCAGGTCAAAGTCGCCGAGATTTGTTGGCATGTCCACACCAATCTCCCGTTTGACAAGACTTTCGTTTGCTAATCTATATTCAATTAAATCTTTGATGGAAATTAATTTCAGATTGAACTTTGTTGCAATCTTCTTCAATTCAGGTAAGCGGGCCATGCTGCCGTCTTCACTCATGATTTCGATTAATACTCCTGCCGGTTTAAAACCAGCCAGCCTTGCCAGATCCACGGCGGCTTCTGTATGTCCCACCCTTCTTAATACACCTTCGTCTTTTGCTTTCAGCGGAAAGATATGACCAGGCCGGCCTAAATCTTCAGGCTTCGTATTAGGATCTACCAATGCCTGAATTGTTTTGGAACGGTCTGAAGCCGAAATCCCTGTTGTACATCCATTACCTAATAAATCAACGGAAACGGTAAAGGGTGTTTCATGCGTAGCTGTGTTGCTACCAACCATCAGGTCCAGCTTCAGTTCTGCACAACGCGCTTCAGAAAGCGGCGCGCAAATCAAGCCCCGGCCTTCCTTCGACATGAAGTTGATGATCTCCGGAGTTATACATTCTGCCGCACAAACAAAATCACCTTCATTTTCTCTATCTTCATCATCAACAACAATGATTACCTCTCCCTTACGAATGGCTTCAATAGCATCTGCGATTGAATCTAATTTTATTTCTTCCATAATCGATTATTGATTTCTTTCTGTAGGCTTCCATGTTGTCGTTTTTACACCCCGGGAATAATTTACAAAGCCTACAAGCAACGCAAAATTCATGGTGTAAAAATGAGTTATAAAACGCAGTAAGCGTGAATGCAATCCTATTTTTTTAAACAGTCTATCTACCAGCACGCCCAGCATGGCACAGATCTGGCCGGCCAGGGTAAGCATATAAATCTTATAACCCAAAGGCAGTAGCAATAAGTTCAGTATAAAAAGACCTATTAATAAGAATGGTGTAATCCAACGTATAACTTTGTGTGAAACAAAGCAAAATGCAATCCCAAATCTGAACGGTAATAACAAATCTAAAAACGTAAACAGATTCTGAAAATTTCCTGCCGATATCCGCACTTTGCGCCTGAATTCTTCTGAAATTTTATTGGATACATCTTCGGTACAAATCGCGCTCAATTCATTAATGGTTTTCTTCCCCTTGCGTAATACCTGCATGGCAATAAAGAAATCATCGACCAGACACTTAGGCGGAATCTCAACATAGAGTTCCCGGCGGATAGAATAGCAACCACCAAAAGCACCGATCATAGCACCCATGGAAATCCCTTCGAGATATTTAATACGATTTTCACGCTCCAGGTATTTTTTTTCCTGAAAGGAAATACCGGTTTTCTTAAAATCAGGATTAACGATATTTCCGCCTATTAAACCGATCTGTTTATTTTTATAATGCTTTGTTAAATGATAAATTGTATCAATTTCAAAGAATACATTCGCATCCGTTAAAACAATAATATCTGAACCTGATTCTTTATACAGCTGATTGATGATGCCGCTTTTGCCTGTACGGTTATATCGGATAAGCTTGATCTGCGGAAACTTCAGCATCATGCTCTTTACAATAGCATCCGTTTGATCCGTTGAAGCATCTGAGCCTATGTATACATGAATTTTTTCAAGGGGATAATTGGTTTCAAACAAAGAAATGATCTTTTGTTCAATCACTTTCTCTTCATTATAAACGGCCATCAGGATGTCTACTTCCGGTAAATCCCCGTCAGTCAAATCCCAGATATATTGATTTTGCTTTTTCTTCCGGCCTAGTATTTCGAGAATTTTAGGAAACAATACATAACTATGAAATACCAGAAAAATGGCAAGCCAAAAAAGAATCTGAAGAACAAGCAGTAGAAGCATTAACTATTGAGAAACAATTACTGTATTAATTTAATCGTCGGTATAATGAAATGAGGTTATCTACTAAATTTTCCCAATTGTATTTTTCCATTGCCAGTTTTGCTGCTTCCTGGCCAATGGATTGAGTAATCTGAGGATCTTTTAATAATGAAATAATCGCTGCGATCCATTCCTGAGGAGTATCAGCAATGACTATATTTTTCTTGTTGGAATATTCAACTCCTTCAGCACCAACCGTTGTAGACAGTATACATTTACCCACTGCCATCCCTTCCACAACTTTCAGCCTCATTCCGCCACCGGAAAGCAAAGGTACAATGAAAATCTCATACTTCTGCAGGTATTCTACAGCATCAGGCACCAATCCATGGATTTCAACGGATGGATCATCGAGATAGTAATACTTTTCAGGCATTGCCTTGCCGGCAATATGCAATCTGATCTCCGGAACATTGTTTTTCACCTCCGGCCAGACTGTATCTAAAAACCAATCCAATCCCTGTTGATTTGGCATCCAATCCATTCCAGCCAGAAAGCAAAGCGTTCCGGTTGTTGTTTTACAGAAATCAGGTTGAAACTTACTGAGATTTGCGCCGGCATTGATTGTGACTAATTCTCCTTTAAAACCTTGTTGCTGATAATATTCCTTGTCACGGGATGTGATCGCTGCAATAGCATCCACACCATGCATGGTAGTATTTTCAAATTGTCTGATCTTTTCAGACAATAAATTGAAATACCATTTTTTCAGCGGGTTTATTTCATTAAGTGCCATGCGCTGCCAGATCTCATGCTCAATATTATGTGAGCGGAGCACTATTTTAGCGGATGAATGCTGGCGTAATACAGGAAGGTACAAGGCCATATAACTACCTTCCAACTGAATGATATCGAACGTGTTTTCTGTAAGAAGTCTTATTAAAGCTTCTTCAAATTCGGCAGACTTAAAACGCTTGACATTGTAAGGCATTTTCGAAAAAACTCCCAGAAACAATCCAAGAGGCTTTATAGATGTATCAATATCAACACTTACCACTTCAGCTATAGATTGTAAAGGAGCAGGATCCTGGTGATGCTTTTTTGTATTCAGGGAAGCGAGTGTAACCTTATGCCCTGCTTTATTTAAATAATAAGTAACATGATATGAAGCGATATTGCCACCATCAGTTAAAGGGAAAGGAATTCTGTTGGTAAGTTGTAAAATTCGTAAAGGGGAATCCATGGATTTATGCCATCATTTTTTCAAAGCTTGCCCAAAGTAACTCTGCTGTTTTATCCCAGGAGAATTTCTGACGCTGAATACGTGCAGCTTCAAGCAGTTTTTCTCTGATATGCGGCACTTTGTATATCTGGATCATGGCATTTGCAATAGCATCTGCAGAATCAGGATTAACAAACAAAGCCGCCTGGCCTGCTACTTCAGGAAGAGAAGTAGTATTGGAAGTAATAATCGGCACTTCACAGTTCATGGCTTCCAGTAACGGGATGCCAAAACCTTCAAAATACGGAACAAATGTCAAGGCATTGGCTGAAGCCATAATCTTAGCCAGTTCCGGTGTTTTTACGTGTCCTAAAAAATGGATGTCATGTCTGTAAATTAAGGTATGATATAATGACTGAATATCTTTATTGCTCCACATGGCATTACCAATCAATAATAATTTCATGTCGCAGCTGGTCATTTTTTTGAATACATCAAATGCCCGCATCAGATTTAAAATATTCTTTCGGGGATGCATAGAGCCAATATACAGGAAGAATTGTCTGCCGGCGGCATACTTATAACGTACTTTTACGCTGTCTGCTTCGCTGATCGGTTTAAACAAATCATTACAACCGTTGTATACCACATCAATTTTTTCTAAAGGAATGGTATATGTTTGTGCAATATCTTCTTTCGAAAATTGAGAAACCGTTGCCAGGCGGGTAGCCTTTCTGGCAAATTTAGGCATGTTCTTTTTATAATACTTCGCGATGGACGCAGGTAGATCCTTTGGCCGGTGTTCAAAATTAATATCATGAATCACATTCAGGGTCTTTACATTTGTTGACTTGCAAATATATCCGTCCGGTGAAATAAAGGCATCTGCTTTTACTTTCTTCAGCATAAATGGTATGCTCCATTCAAAAAACATGTGCCAGAGAATCGGATGCCTGGATTGCGGAACCAGCACATGAGGCACTACATTCTTACCAAATATAAATTTGTCGCTGTAAGGCCTGTCAAAGAAAAAATGAAACGTATGCTGCGGATTATTCTGGGTTATACGCTTTAATGTCTCGTACGTAAACCAGCCGATACCTTCAAGTCGGTCTTCTAATAACAAACGTGTATTTACAGCTATATTCAATTCTCTTTCAGTTTAACATACAAATTACAACTTAGGTATTACAGTACCAAGAGTCTTGTCAATTTCTCCCAAAATAGATTTCAATTGGGAATGGATCAATAGAAGTTCATCTATTTCAGTATCACTGCTATTGGAGACCATCAATTTCATATTATCCTCGATCATACATCTAAGCACCGCACGCTTAAGTCTTAATACGGTTCTTGGCACTACAGTGTTTAATACCTGCTCTTCTTTAGGTATATCTATCTGGAATTTCTCCCAGTTTTCACTTACATGAAATTTAGTAGACAACAGATCAATAGCGGCATCCCGAACATATTGCGGCTGATCCTGCTGTATAAAATAGGTATGAAATACTTGCTCACCCTGCTGCCTTAACAGAATAATATGTTTAAATATATAATCGTAAGCCGGATTTTTAAATTCAACATCCTGAAGTTCATGAATTAAATAATCCGATAGTGGCAAATTCTCTTCCATGCTGGATGCAGCGAAGTTGAGCAGGTATTTCATCATATCCCGCTCATGCATTTTAAGTGTCTCTTCTTCCAGGCTAAGTTTTACAATATCATCAGGCAATTCAATTTCCTGAATCGGCGGAAGCTCCTGATGAGCGTTTCTATCGGTTTCCCACTTCTTTGATTCCTGCTGCCCTTTCTGGATTGCTTTTTTATTGTATTCTGAAATCAGGATCTGCTCATCAATTTCAAGTAATTTGCTGCACTCTCTAAAAAATACAGAACGTTTTATCGCATCCGGAACCTTTGAAATACTTTCAACAATATCCTTGATTACATCTGCCCGTTTGATCGGATCGCTGCCAATTTCCTTTAAACTGATTTCGGTTTTAAACGATATAAAATCACGTTTGTGCTTTTTTATATATTCTTTAAAACTCGTCGGACCAATTTTCTGCACGTAACTATCCGGGTCTTCTCCTTCCGGGAAAACAACGATAGACACGTTCATATCCTGCTGCAGGATCAGGTCAACTCCACGTAAAGAGGCTTTTAAACCGGCCGCGTCGCCATCATACAAAATTGTAATATTCGGAGTATAGCGTTTTATCAGTTTAATCTGATCTTCCGTTAAAGATGTTCCGCTTGAGGCAACCACATTCTCCACACCGGATTGGTGTAATGAAATAACATCTGTATACCCTTCAACCAGCAGACATTCCTCTTCTTTTCGGATTGCCTGTTTTGCCTGAAACAATCCGTATAGAATTTTGCTCTTGTGATAAATCGCTGATTCTATCGAATTGAGATATTTTGCCTGGGTTTTGTCTGTCTTTAAAATACGTGCACCAAAAGCAGTAACACGGCCCGCCACGTTGTGAATCGGGAACATTACCCGACCTCTGAAACGGTCAAAATATTTTTTCTGGCTACCATCATTGGCGTTGTCACGCTCAATAGAGAGACCTGTTTTTGTTAAAAATTCTACTTTATATCCTTTTGCAATGGCGTCTGCTGTAAAGCCATCCCATTGGTCATGGCTATATCCCAACTCAAACTTCTTAATGGTTTCTTCCCTGAATCCCCGTTCTTTGAAGTAGCTTAGTCCTATGGCTTTGCCATCTTCGGAGTTCCACAACTGGTCTATGTAGTACTGACTGGCATAGTTGGTAACAACCAGCATGGAATCCTTCTCGGTCTGTTCTAAATTCTGGCCTTCTGAAAGTTCTTCTTCTTTAATTTCTATGTTGTATTTTTTAGCCATATAAGCCATGGCTTCAACATAGGAAGCACCTTCATGCTCCATAACAAACTGGATGGCATCCCCGCCTTTACCACAACCAAAACATTTATAAATTCCTTTTGCCGGAGTTACCGTAAAAGAAGGTGTCTTTTCATTGTGGAACGGACAACAGCCCGTATAATAATGACCTTTACGTTTTAAAGAAACGAAATCACTGATCACTTCGACAACATCGATGGCCTGGTGAATCTGATCAATTGTATCTTTTGTTAAACGCACTGCTTTATTATGATTTTAGAGTAAAACTATTTTGCACTTTCAGACTGTATAACACAGTTTAGAGGCAATAAGTTGTTATTTATCCACCTGCAAAGGTCTTGCATTAAAAGCACATAACCGAATTTTCTTCTGCTCATTCCCCCCAACTGCAAAGAGTTATTCACATTTGGCTGTTAACTATTTGCCGTTCAAAATAACGACCAGGCTGAAGACTGCAATTGACGGAACTTGTATGAAGCATCAGTTGTTTGTTTCTTCGCAGGCAGAATCTCTTTCCCGGATTGTTTTCTTCTATTAACTAGACTACAACACTAGTTTCTGCCCTCTAAATTGATTAAATTGCATAAAATACCTGTTAATAAAATGTCTATAACCCAAGAACAAGTTTTAGAGGCACTTAGGACTGTACCTGAACCGGATTTGAAAAAAGATCTGGTTACGCTGAACATGATCCGGGATATTGCTATCAATGGTGTGAACATCACTTTCACAGTTGTGTTAACTACACCGGCATGCCCATTGAAAGAGCTTATACGAAATTCCTGCATCGATGCGATTCATAACCTAGTATCAGCAGACGCTGTGGTAGTAGTAAATTTAACAGCTGATGTAACAACCGGCAGATTCAACAGCGGTCCGGTATTGACAGGAGTCAAAAATATTATTGCCGTATCATCCGGTAAAGGAGGTGTAGGTAAATCTACCATTACAGCTAATTTAGCGGTAGCGCTTTCCAAGTCCGGCGCAAAGGTTGGTATTATTGATGCCGATATTTCGGGACCATCCATGCCAACAATGTTTGATGTAGAAGATGCCCGTCCGAATGTGATTGAAAATGAAAATGGCAAACCAACGATCATTCCGATCGAACAATATGGGGTGAAACTGATTTCAATTGGTTTCTTATCTCCAGCTGAAAGTGCTGTTGTATGGAGAGGACCGATGGCCAGCTCTGCACTACGTCAGTTTATCAGCGATTGCGAGTGGGGCGAACTGGATTATTTATTATTCGACATGCCTCCGGGCACCAGCGATATCCACTTAACATTAGTGCAGACGGTTCCGGTAACAGGAGCAATCGTCATTACAACTCCTCAGAAAGTTGCCATCGCAGATGCGCAAAGAGGTTTACAAATGTTCCGTCAGCCTCAGGTGAATGTACCGATCCTGGGCGTTATAGAAAATATGGCATGGTTCACACCCGCAGAATTACCTGAAAATAAATACTACATTTTCGGTAAGGACGGAGGAAAAGAACTAGCCGAAAAATTCGATGTGCCTTTATTGGGCCAGATCCCATTGGTACAAGGCATACGGGAAAGCGGTGATGCGGGTAAACCTGCAATCATCAATCAGGATGAGATTACAGCCAATGCATTCAGGGAATTAGCCCAGAGCGTTGCACAACAGGTTGCGATCCGTAATGCATCTTTAGCAGAAACCAGAAAAGTAGAAATCAAAGTATAAGCCGTGAGTACAACAACTGAAAACACTGAATTACTGGACAGAGTTGAACAAGCTTTGGAAAGTATTCGTCCGTATCTGATTACAGATGGGGGTAATGTGCGCGTAGTAGAAATTACCAGCGACATGATTGTTAAATTAGAATTATTAGGTGCCTGCGGCTCTTGCCCGATGTCTCCTATGACATTGAAAGCAGGTGTTGAAGAGTCTATTCGCAAAGCCTGCCCGGAAATCAAAGGAGTATATGCGATTAACGTATAAACGCGTATTTCAAATAATTTTTAATTCACAGAAGTACAGATATTCATGAGAATAGGAATCATCTTTGGTGGTCAGTCCAGAGAAAGAGAAATATCATTTGCCGGAGGCCGGACTGTCTACGACAATCTGAATAAGGATATTTTCACTGCAGTACCGATCTTTGTTGACAGCTTAGGGCAATTCATTTTGCTTAACTGGCAGTATATTTATAAAGGCACGATCAGAGACTTTTATCCTCCCTTTGAATTTCTACCTGAAAGCAAGCACGGATTTCAGGTATATATTGAATCACTAGGCAATCTTTCTAAAGAAGAACGTGATGCTATGATTCACTCCGTTGGAAAAAAAATTGAGCCTTCGGATCTGAAAGACCTCATCGATTTTGCTTTTCTTGCATTACACGGTCCTTACGGGGAAGACGGCGCTATCCAGGGTATTCTAGACTGGAACAATATTCCATATTCAGGTTCCGGAATCCTGGCGTCTTCAATAGGAATCAATAAATACATTCAAAAGAAACTTTTGGCGCAAGCACAATTCAACGCTCCAAAATATACGATATATAAAAAATCGTCCTGGCTGCAGGGGGCTAATGTAGCAGACCTTTTCAAACAATTTGAATCGGCTGTTGGTTTTCCGTTTGTAGTGAAGGCTCCGTCACAAGGTTCGTCCATCGGAATCTCTGTTATCAACGAACGCAACGATGAAAAGCTAAGACTGGCACTCAACAGAAGCTTCTTCCTGCAGGAAATTACTGCTGCTGACTGGAATGCAAAAACTGAAACTGCTAAAACCAAATGGGTAGCCACGCTGACTGATATCCGTGATGGCATTGGCATGCCAGTGAACGATGTGTTCAATGGGAAGACATTGTATCATCCTGAAGAATTACTTAACTATTTAAATACCAACCTAACTGCTAAGCAGGAACGCATCTTACTTGAAAGTTTAGATAACGAGGAAGAAATTATTATTGAATCGTTCATTAAAGGTCAGGAGTTTTCCTGTATCGTTATTCAGGACGAGCAAGGGAATCCGATTGCATTGCCGCCTACCGGCATTATCAAAGGAAATGACTTCTTCGATTACCGTTCAAAATATCTGCCGGGCATGTCGCGAAAAGTGACGCCGATTGACATTCCGGCGTTACAGGTCGAAGCGATCCGTACCGAATGCTGCAGATTATTCACTGCACTTCAGTTTAATGTCTACGCACGTATTGACGGTTTTATTTCTCCAGAAGGCGAAATCTTCCTGAACGATCCGAATACTACATCAGGCATGATGCCTTCTTCTTTCTTCTTCCACCAGGCAGCAGAGATTGGTTTAACACCCTCCCAATTCTTAACCTACATTATTCGTACATCTCTTCAGGAACGGATCAAAGAAGGTAAAAGAAGTCTTAAGACAAAGAATTTATTGTCACAATTGGACAATCTGCTCGCTGAACAGAAAAATTCTACCAAGCAAAAAATTAAGATTGCTGTTGTAATGGGAGGCTATTCTTCAGAGCGACATATTTCAGTAGAAAGCGGAAGAAATATTTTTGAAAAACTTTCTTCAAGCACCAAATACCAACCGGTACCGGTATTCTTAACAGGGAGTGATGAAAAACACCGTTTGTTTATTCTGCCTATCAACATCCTCTTAAAGGATAATGCAGATGATATCCGTGAAAAAGTAATCAACTTTAAAGGACACCACCCAATTATCGAAAACATAGCGAAAGAAACAGAACCTTTCACCAATCGCTATGTAAATAATGTTGTAAAGGATCCTAAAGAAATTTCATATAAAGAACTTTCTGAAATGGTTGATGGCGTATTCATCGCATTGCATGGCCGACCGGGCGAAGATGGCAGCATGCAGAAGGAATTGGAAAAATATCATGTTCCTTACAATGGATCAGGTATTGAAAGTTCACAGATTACGATCAACAAATTTGAAACAAACAGAATCCTAAGAGAACACGGTATTTCTGTTGCCAACCATAGAATGGTTTATAAAAATGAATGGCAGGCAGCTGGTGAAAACTTATTGACTGAAATTGAATCCGGATTTGTTTACCCGATCATTGCAAAACCATCAGACGACGGTTGCAGCTCAGCAGTGAAGAAAATAAAAAACAGAGACGAATTAAGAGCCTATATCCGACTGATGTTTGGTGAAGAAGCTATCCAGGGATCGGTGAGTTCTGGTGTACTAGGATTAAAATATAACGAAGAGTTTCCGCAGAAAGATTACTTCCTTATTGAGGATTTAGTTTCTAAAGGCGCAGCAAAACACTTCCTTGAGGTAACGGGAGGATTAATGACCCGTTTCAATGCAAAAGGAGAAATCGAATACGAAATATTTGAACCTTCTGAAGCATTGGCGACAGGCGATGTATTATCGCTGGAAGAAAAATTCCTTGCCGGTGAAGGACAGAATATTACTCCAGCCCGATACACCAGCAACAAAGCAGACTATGAACAAGTAGCTTCAGAAGTGCGTGCAACACTTAAACGTGTCGCTGAAGTATTAAACATTCAGGGCTACGCACGTATTGATGCATTTGTACGGGTTTTTGAGAACAATAAATCAGAAACAATCATTATCGAAGTAAATTCACTACCGGGCATGACTCCTGCCACCTGTATCTTCCACCAGACAGCCATCAATGGATACAAGCCGTACGATTTTATCGATAATATCCTTACCTTCGGTATCCAAAGAGAAAAGAATAAATTAGCAAAAATATAATATGAAATTCTTTAAAGCAGAATCCTTAAAAGATGTATTGATTCACGTTGCCATCATCTTTGGCATATTTGTTTCGTTAATACTGGTATTCTTTTATTATTATCTTCCTTCTGTTACCAAACATGGTGAATACATTACGGTTCCTAAATTAGAGGGGATGACGGTAGACCAGATCAAAGAAGTGCTGGAAGAGAAAAACCTGCGTTATGAAATAAGCGATTCAACCTATAAAGTCAATGTAAAACCGTTTACTGTATTATCTCAACACCCGGAAGCAGGCAACGAAGTGAAGGAAAACCGCCGGATCTATGTAAGTATTGCTGCCCAAAACCCGCCTAATATAAAAATGCCGGATTTGATTGACCAATCTGTCCGCGGTGCTGAAATGCAATTAAAGAGTCTTGGACTTCAGGTAGGATCTATTACAACTACTCCCAATCCAATCAATGTTGTTTTAAAACAATCTTACAAAGGAGGTACAATAAAGCCTGGTACAAGTATCCCGAAAGGTTCAAAAATTGACCTGCTGGTAGGTTCAGGCAGAGGCGAAACGGAAATGGAAGTTCCCAATGTTACCGGCATGACTTTAGAAGAGGCAATTCATGCCATTGAAGCCATGGGTCTGGTAGTAGGTACCCAATCTTACGATCCTTCGTCTGATAAACCGGAAGGAACAATTCTAAAGCAAAAACCTACATACCAAATAGGCGTAAAAGTTCGTTCAGGTGATGTAATTGATCTTTGGATCTCCGGATCTGAATAGCATTGCTTTTATGTTTAGCGCTTATGTATAAGAAAAGACTTTTTATAGTATTTATTTACCTTATACTAATTCAATCTGGTGTTTACGCCCAGATTGAATTAGTCCCTTTAACTCAATACTCTGTCGGGCAGGAATTTCACCATTCCATTGCCAATTTGAGATCTACAAGCACACCACAAACCGATACACTTAAATTGCCTTATGTAGAGGATTTTTCCCAGGCAATGATTCCAATTGAGAAAATAACCATTGAAAATTTCGGGACAACAGATCATGTTTATCAATTTCAGCACCAGAAACTACATGGTCTTCAGGCAGGACTTGCAAATCCTGTTACAGTATTTAATGTTACCTTTCCTAATTCCCCGGCGAATGCTACTACTGCAGGCTATATAGATTCTCTTGAAGGAAATAAATTCGCAAAAGTAATCGATAAATATACGATCCAGCTTTTTGATGATACATTACTTACAACTCCTAGTGCAGTGTACCTTACAGGCGGAAGATTATTAGCAAGCTGGCTGCCCTACCCACTTCCAAGGTATAGTAATTATCCGGATTCACTGGGTTTTCTTGACAATAACGGCGGCGTATTTATTAATGATGACATGTCTCCCAATCCGATCAGTGTAGGTGTGGCTAGTTTTGACGGGGTTGATTATAATGGTATTCCTTACCGAACAACTCCTGTTACGGGTTTTGCCGATAATCTTACTTCTCTTCCATTTAATCTTAGCACCTACACCACTACAAGCAATGTCGGCTTTAGCTTTTATTGGCAATCCCAAAGCCTTGGCGACGCCCCCCGCACCGATGAATATCTGGTTGTGGAATTTAAAGACAAAAATAATAATTGGAATCAGGTATTTAAACAATTCGGAGGACCGGCTAATGGCAATGCTTTTCATCAGGAAATCATTCCTATTACCAACCCCATTTATCTGCACAAAGGGTTTCAATACAGAATCAGCAACTACGGAATATTAAATGGCCGTTTCAACGTATGGAATGTTGATTACATTTATATAGATGCAGCAATGACTACATCTAAAGCCCAGGTCGAAGATGTAAGCTTTATCTCAATCAATAAAAATGCGCTGCAAAATTACACTTCAATCCCATATGAGCATTTCAAATTACGGCTTAACCCACAAATGGAATTGAACCCGAAACCTAGAATTTACATAAGGAATTCAATGTTAAAGCAGGATGCAGCTACTACATTTTATATGCAGACAACTGATAATCATTTGAGAAATCTGGATACGTCTGCTGTGGCCTTTCCACTATCGACTGCTTTAGCGGATACGATCTTTACTCCTTATGTGGATTCTACCCTCATGACGCAGCCATATATATTGAGGCAGAATTTCTACTTTACTAATGTAGATACAATTACAAATAATACTTTTGATCCTACTTTTAACAATTTCAGAAGAAATGAAACTTTCTTTTATGATTATTATGCATATGATGATAATACCCCTGAATTAGCCCTGCAATTAAAAAAATCCGGCGGAGTAAGGATCGCTAATGAATACCATATTTTAATGGCCGATGATCTAACCCATATGGATATCTGCTTCCTGAAAAATATCGGCGCAGATTTATCGAATTTCACGGTATTCATGACGGTATGGAAGAAGGATAATAATGGTACCATAAGCGAGGTTGTTGCCAAGGGCCAGGCTATCCCAATTCAATACAGCTCTTCTATTAATGGTTTTACCCGTTATGAATTCTATCCGCATATTTCTCTGGATACCGGCAAGTACCTGTTTGGATTCAGACAGGAGTTCAGTAATGCCTTATATTTGGGCTACGATCGCAACAATGATCGCACAGACCAAACTTATACAAGCACAGATGGAGGCAAAACGTGGATTTCGTTTGATTCAATTGCATACGAAACCGGTGCCTTAATGCTTCGTCCGGTATTCAGTAAAGGAGAAGAGATTGTAACGCCTGTAAAATCTGGTACAGAAGAGGAAACCCGATTCATTTTATACCCTAACCCATCCCGGCAGATTGCTCATTTTATCGGAGAACCGGACGACCTTATTGTTTATGATGTCAGTGGCCAACAGCTGCAGACCAAGCATATGTCAGAAGGAAATTATTTTTTAATTACCGATAATCTACCTAATGGCATATATTTTGTAGCTCTATCAAAAGACAGCTATACGGAAGTAAAACGCCTTATAATTCAAAAATAAACCCCTTTCAATTCAAAAGATGTAATTACTTTTTGTAATTTCGTTTTTATTCTAAATAATATGAATTCAAGATATAGTAAATTCTTATGGCTGATACAATTTATTGGTGATGTATCATTATTAAATTTTGCTTTTTTTGCTTCGTATTTATTTTCTTCTCAAACTCCGCCATTCTCTCAGATTCAGGATCATTACATTACGCTCCATATTATTTTCAATATGGCCTGGATCATCCTTGCCTTCACATTTAATATCTATATTTATTCAACGGTAAGGAGACGAAAGCTCGAAATTGTAGTCTGGAACCTGGTTAAAATACTTACGCTCCATGTATTAATTATCTTCACATTTATAGGGGCATTAAAAGAATCATTCTATTCCAGACAAATGATTCTTATTACATACATCATCTTAGGAACCGGAATCTTTATCTGGAGAGTCATCTTTATTTTATTATTGAATTGGTACAGACGCAACGGTTCTAACTACAGAAACGTGCTTATTATAGGCGCTGGCCCTGTAGGATTACAGGTAATGCGTTATGTCGTCTCCCAGGATAATGCCGGCTATAAATTTATAGGTTTTTTAGACGATGCCATTCAGCACGTTAAACATAAAGAACTTGTCCTTGGCAAAGTTGATGATCTGGAAACAATCTGTAAAGATGCCAAAATTGACGAAATTTTCTGTACACTCCCTTTTACTTCATCCAAAAAGATCCGTTCAATCATTGAATATGGAGATAATCACTTAATCAGAATACATCTCGTTCCTGATTTCAGAGGTTTCCTGAATAAAAAAGTTGATCTGGAATTTTATGACTATGTACCCGTTCTGAATCTAAGAAAAGAACCTTTAGAAAACCTCTTCAGCAGAATGATCAAACGTATATTTGATATAGGTTTCTCCTTATTCGTTTTAATATTCTTCTGTTCATGGCTTTTTCCTATATTAGCTATTGCTATTAAACTAAGCTCACCGGGACCAATATTCTTTATTCAAAAAAGAAGCGGACGAAATAATGAAGAGTTTGACTGCTATAAATTCCGTAGCATGTCTGTCAATAAAGATTCTGATAAAGTTCAGGCTACATTGAACGACAGTCGTATTACATTAATAGGTAAGTTTTTGCGAAAATCCAATTTGGATGAATTGCCTCAGTTTATCAATGTGCTTTTGGGTAATATGTCTGTTGTAGGACCACGACCTCACATGCTTAAGCATACCAAAGATTATTCAGCCATCATTGACAAATTCATGGTAAGACATTTAATTAAACCAGGTATTACTGGCTGGGCTCAAGTAAATGGATTCAGAGGAGCTACCATACAACCTCGTTACATGATGAAACGTGTCCGTTATGATTTATGGTACATTGAAAACTGGACCTTATTATTAGATATTCAAATAATTCTCATGACTGTATATACAATGATTAAAGGTGATAAAAATGCGTTCTAGCTTTCTTCTTCTTTTTTTAACAGCCATTCTTTACCAGGCTGCCGCACAAAGTAGATTTACTCCTTTAGAAAGACAGTATTTACTAAGCGAAGAAGCAGCCATACATTCCAAAGACAACAACCTTCACACCTCCATACAACCTTATTTTTTAAACGAGACAAAAACACTTTTTAATGTTGACAGCATGCGGAATGGTATACACTACCAGATCAAACGCACAAATCTTATTACAAAAATCGCAGATAATTTTAGCAATAATTATCTGGTACCCATTGATTCAGGAATAGTTTCCATAAGAGCAACCCCTCTTTTTGATTTTGAGCTTTCTTACGATCCATCAAAAAAACGGCAATATTACAGAAACACACGCGGCATTTTGATCTATGGGGATTTCGGATCAAAATTTTCTTTTTATACAGGCTTTTATGAGAACCAGGCATCCTTTCCAGATTACATAAATACATTTATTGACAGTAATTTGGTCATACCTGGTCAAGGACTTACGAAAAGTTTTAAAGGAGACAAAGGGCAAGACTTCGGACTGCCGTTTGGCTATATCTGTTACGCACCCAACAGATACCTGACTATTCAGTTTGGACAGGATAAAAATTTTATAGGTAATGGTTATCGGTCATTATTAAGATCAGACAATGCCATGAATAATCCATTCTTTAAATTACAAACATCCTTCTGGCACATTAAATACATGGTCCTATATGAACAATTTCAGGATGTGCGGGCAGAACAGATTACAGTACTCGGTAAAGGTTATCCAAAAAAATATTCTACGACCCATTATCTCAGCTGGAAAGTCAATAAATCTTTTGAATTCGGCTTGTTTGAATCTATTATCTGGCAAGCCGCAGATTCTAATGGTGTAAGAGGGTTTGATTGGGCTTATTTAAACCCCATTATATTTTTACGTCCGACGGAATTCTACAACGGTTCTGCAGATAATGCTTTGATGGGAATCAATTTAAAATATCAGATACTGCATAATATGTATACATATGGGCAGATTATTATCGACGATCTAAAATTTGATGAATTAAAAAAGAAAAACTCTACCTACCCTCAGAAGTATGGCTTTCAGCTTGGCGCAAGATACTTTGATATTGCTAAAGTAAAAGGCCTGGCAATACAAGGTGAGTTTAATTACGTCATGCCTTACACATATAGTCATAGATTATCGTTGCAGAATTATTCACATTACGACCAATCTTTAGCGCACGTTCAGAATGCTAATTTTATAGAATGGATCGGAATCATTGATTACAATAAAAAACGCTGGTCACTATCAAATCGCCTGGTGTACTGTATATATGGTGCTGATAAAACCAATGCAACTAACTTTGGCCATAATATCTTCGCTGACATTAGTCAATATCCGGATTTTTATCAGGGCAACCAAATACTGCAGGGATACAAAACTAATCTTCTTTATAATGTACTAACTGCAGCTTACATTATTAACCCTAAAGTGAATATGCGTTTCGAAGCAAGCTTCACATATCGCTACCAAAAAAATCCTGACATAACAAGTATTGATAAAATCGTTGGCTTCAGCTTTAAGACGGCTTTATTTAATAAATACTATGATTTTTAGACTACATTGATGAAGTTAAAAAATTTGCTTTGAGATGTAGTAATCCTTGAAATACACAACCTGAGTTCAATCCAGTTAATCAAGATTCCTCCTATTCTTTACTGGAACTCCTATTTATACTTGTATTCTATTAAATGTTATCTTATTTATAAAACAAAAAAAGCGGAATGAATATCATACCGCTTTTTTTATATACTGAATACTTGATTATTATTTACGTAATAACTGTTGATCTCCTTTAAACTTAGGTCTGTGATTCTTAGTAAAGGTATAAGTCACACAGGCTGAAAAGATAAAATAACCATCATTATTTTTAGGGTTTCCCCGATAATCCTGAGGAGTTCTGGCATCCGTTCCATTGTAAGGAAAGTTTGTCGATTTATTCGACATCTGAGCTGCAAATTGGTTATCAAATGAACTGGCAGCCGGATAATATGCTGTACTTACATCATCAATGTGATCTGTCAGAGTATATCTATACCCCCCTTCAACCATAAAATTCCATTTATAGGAATATTTGAATTTCAAACCGAAACCGGCAGTGTAAACAAAAGCAACGCTCCCATACTTTTTATGCTCAGTTTCAAGAGGTCTTAATTCATGCCATGAGCCATCCGGAGCTTTACCATAAGGATTATAAGTCATTGCACCAACCCCTGCATATATATAAGGGTTAATTTTAGGTCTTCTCCGCATCATTTTAGCATAAGGGTAGAAGTCGAACTGACCCAATGCTAAAACTTCCCAGTTTGATGACCTGAAATCAAGATTTCTATATTTATAGTAATCGTCTGAATATAATCTAAAATAACGGATATCACCCCGCAGGTTTAATCTTTTACCAAGGTAGCTTGTTCTTAGTATAGCACCACCACCAATTTGAGGTCTGAATTTAAAACAATCCACACCTTCACAAAGATCTCCGTAATAGGTAGCATAGCCTAAAGAGCCAAAAAGTGTAATCAATTCGTTTTTAGATACATTTTTAAGAGAGATGTTTGGCTGCGATTTGCCCTTATGGTATTGCCCTTTATAAATTCGCCTATTCTGTGCATTAGCATCAAAAGCCAATACATTTAATACTATAAAAGTAAATAATAGGAATAATCTAATTATACTCATAAAATTCAGTTGCTAGATCCGAAACTAGCAATTAGTTTGTATTATATCAATTTTATTCTTTTCTAAATTCCTCTTTTTATCATTAGATAACAATAGAAACTTACTGATTAAAACAGTCTTACGTTTTACGAAGTAAGTGTTTAGATGTTCTGACTTTAGCTTTATGGAATTTCGTAAAGGTGTAAGTTAAGCCGGCAGAAAACATAAAATATCCATCAAGGTTATGTGGATTCCCTCGCTGGCCTGTATATCTTCCGGATTTGTTTGACATGTAAGATTGGATACCATTGCTAAATGAGCTTTTAGGAGGATACTGAGCTTTACTTACATCGTCAATATAATCTGTAGTTGTAAATCTATATCCGCCTTCAAGCATAAAATTCCATTTGTAAGAATAACGGAATTTGAGACCAAAACCAACTGTATAGGTGAATGCAACATTTCCGTATTTTACGTGCTCAGTTTCAAGAGGTCTTAATTGATGCCATTTCCCATTCGGCAGTTCTCCCCATGGATCAAAAGTCATCAAACCAATACCAGCGTAAATGTATGGATTAATTAATGTTCTTCTTCTCATTAATTTTTCGTAAGGGAAAAATTCATATTGACCAAGGGCAAGAAATTCCCAGTTGGAAGACCTGAAATTAAGGTTTCTGCTTTCATGTACATCGTTAGCCGCTAGTCTGAAAAATCGTACATCTGCACGCAAATAAAGGCGTCTTCCTAAATAATTCGTTCTTAAAATCGCTCCTCCACCAACTTGTGGACGATAGCTATGACTCCCAAAACCATTTCCTGAAAGGTCTCCATTATAAACAGCAAGACCGGTTGTTCCATAAAGTGTTAACAATTCATTTTTCGCTATGCCACGCAGAGATATATTCGGTTGAGATTTTCCACGATGATATTGCCCTTTGTATAAACGTTTATTCTGTCCATTGGAGCTTATGGTTATACTAATAAAAATAACAAAAGTGAATATGAATAACTTTGCTGACCTCATTGGAATTGATAATAATAATCTTTCAAAAGAATTTTCTAAAATCTTAGTTTAATCATTGTTAACAGCAAATTAGCTGTTTTTAATGAGAACATTCAATTTTTCACTAAAAATAATTGTACAAAACCAGTATTTTATCGCTGGTTTTGTACATTATCACTTTTTAATATTAATATTCTTTATCCGCGTCAATATTATAAGCTTTCATACCATGTTCAGCAATATCAAGTCCTTCAATTTCTTCTTTAGCGGGCACTCTTAAACCTATTGTTTTAGAAATAATTGTAAAAATGATATAAGAAACAGGGAAAACAAAAGCAGCAGTTGCTCCGATTCCGATCAACTGATTTATTAGCTGATTCATGCCAGCACCATCGGCACTCCCTCCCAATCCTTTTTGTCCAAAGATTCCGACAAATAAAGTTCCTAAAATACCGCAGACCAGGTGTACGGAAGTAGCGCCCACAGGATCATCAACTTTAATTTTATCGAAAAACACGACCGCTATTACTACAGCCGTACCGGAAATCAATCCGATTATAATGGCTTCATTGGGACTCATCAAATCTGCTCCGGCAGTAATACCTACCAAACCTCCGAGAATACCGTTCAACAACATTGACAGATCCATTGTCTTTAAATAAAAAGCCGAGGTCATCAATGCACCTATTGCTCCTGCTGCTGCCCCCAGAGATGTTATCACCAGTACACGGGAAGTTGTTTCCGGATCGGCAGAGGACACAGAACCTCCGTTAAAACCAAACCACCCCAACCATAATATAAATACCCCGATCGTAGATAATGGAATACTGTGACCTGGCATTGGATTGATCCTGCCATCTACATATTTCCCAATACGCGGTCCCAACACAATTACTCCTGCCAATGCCGACCAGCCGCCAATACTGTGAACCATAGTAGATCCTGCAAAATCATAGAAGCCAAGCTTACTCAACCAACCTCCGCCCCAGTTCCACATACCAACAATCGGGTAAATAACACCCGTTATAACGCATGTGAACACCATGTAACTGCTAAGTTTAATACGTTCCGCAACTGCACCAGACACAATTGTGGCTGCAGTTGCTGCAAACATTGCCTGAAAAAGAAAATATGTCCAATAAGTAAATCCACTATTGTAAGCCAGATCCAGCTTACCACCTACCAAAGGTGCGTCAATTCCGAATCCCTGAAAACCAAAAATACCGCCTGCATATTCAGGTCCCGGATACATCAGATTCAAGCCCCAGAAAGAGAAAATAATTATTCCGATAGCAGGAGTAATCGTGTTTTTAAATAAAATATTGGTAGTATTCTTTGAACGCGCCAAACCTGACTCAAGTGTTGCAAACCCAAGGTTCATGATAAATACCAGAGCTGTACATATCATCATCCAGATATTACTTGCTGTTAGCCCAAGCATAGAAACCGTTTCATTTGTAGCTGCCAAGGCAGAGGCATTTCCTGTTGTTGCAGAAACCGCTTTAATGGAATCTCCCATAGAAGCGGCCGCTGCGAGTGTGTCTAATACTGCTGTTGCCATAGTATTTTAAATCGTTTTTTATATATGATAAATTGATAAAAGGGCTTGTGAATTTTTATTGCAACGCCGGCACGCCACGCTCTCCTGTACGAATACGTACACATTCTTCTATATTAGAAACAAAAATCTTTCCATCTCCCAACTCTCCTGTTTTACATGTATCGACAATACATTTAATAACTTCTTCTACTTTTTCACTAACAATGATTTCTAATTTCGTCCGCGCAATGTATCCTAAATCGTACTGTACCCCTCTGTAAACAGCCTTTTCAGTTGCCTGATGGCCCACACCTTTTACATCTGAATATGTAAAGAATTGAATACCTATTTTGTTAAGAGATTCTTTTAATTCCAAGAATTTCGAGGTTCGGATTACAGCTTCAATTTTTTTCATGATCTATCGTGCAGTTTAGTTATTCAATATTGATTCCAGACTATTATAAATACGAACATATACAATTCTTCATAAATTGTACTAATCTTATAATA
>NZ_JBQCDF010000100.1:0-2568 GCF_051961495.1 Cytophaga sp.
CTCTTCATCGTTCATTACGATTTGCATCATCTCAACTTCAATCGCTTCTATAATTTTAGTGTTGGCCTTGAGCTTTTGTTGAAGCGATTTTACTATAATATCTTTCTTGTTTTTTTCATACATATCTTCCCGTCCTTTAATGGAATTTTTGTAACCGGCATTTTCTCTTACCAGGCGCTTTCTAAAAGACAACAGCTCTTTAAGCCTTATTATTGCTGGATTTAAGGGCTTTGAGGGTTGTAATGATTTGTATTTTTCTTCTCCATATTGGGCTATACGAAAAGAATCTACCTGGTCATTTTTGCCTCTTGTTATTCCCATAGAATTTTTAATAGCTAGTCCCGGAACTCTTGCATAAACAATTGGATGAGCCTCGCAAAACTGCAAGAACTTGTACTCGTAACCGCCCGTGTATTCCAATACCAAAAAGCTTTCTTTCAAGTCAATATTCAATCGTCTGCACCATTTTAAAAATTGAATAAAACCTTCTGATCCGTTCCTGATTTTGATGTGCTCATTTAATTCTGAACAACTGATGTCCAATGTGTTTTTTGATACGTCAACACCTAACGTAAACTTCCATTTTTTCATTTTGTTTTACCTTTAATGGGTTATAAAAAAAATTGCTCTTGTCTAACACATTTGATGGTTCAAAGATATAATTCTAGATGGACCCGGAGCAAGGAAAGAAGCGGCAGGGACTAATACGCCAATAAGTTCTGTAAAACTAGATGGCAGGCAAGTTCACCCTGCCGCACTTTCAAAGTTATTAACATCATTAGAGGTTATTAACACCCCCTTAGAAACCCCCATTATAATAGTAGTAATATCTTAAGAATTAAAGGAAACTTGTCCAAAGGATGGCAGGGCATTTGAAAATCGTCTGCCCGAACCCTAATATGAAGTTATCATAAAAATCATTATCTAACTTTAGTAAGGCCAGTGCTTTACAAGTCTTGCTGTCGAATGGAGCATTACAGCCCCTCCCGAACTCTGGCAGAAATGTATAAAACAGGAGCATGCTTCCTTACAAGCATACTCCCTGATGAAAAATCAAATGGTGATCCCGGATTGAATTCAGGGAATCCCGCATGGAACAATCTTTCACTGTAAAGATACATTTCACTGTGCTGGTTTTTTTATTTATTTATTTAAAAACTTTTAAAAATGAAAAAGAAAAACAGTGTATCAATGGCTGTTGTAAATGAGCATGCAGCAGGCATTGATGTAGGCTCACGGCAGCATTATGTAGCTGTAGGACAAGAGCCGCAGGATGTAAGAACATTCAATGTTTACACTAAAGATCACAAGGCATTAATTGAATGGCTGCAACAAAAAGGGATTGCTACGGTTGCACTGGAATCAACAGGCACCTATTGGCAAACCTTATTCAGCAGTTTGCAGGCCGCAGGGTTTGAAGTAGTATTAAGTAACAATTATATTAAAGATCCACAACGAAAGACCGATACAAAGGATGCCCGCTGGTTACAAAAAATGCATACGCTTGGTTTACTGAAACATTCTTTTATTCCCAGTGAAGAGGTTGCCCGGTTACGTAGCTATCATCGCCACCGCAGTAATATCGTTACAGCCGCAACAGCGCATACACAGCATATGCAAAAAGCCTTGCGGCTAATGAATCTTCGTCTCGATGTAGTATTATCAGATCTTACCGGCCTTAGCGGAACAAAAATAATAGAAGCTATTCTGTCTGGTGAAAGAAGTGGAGAGGCCCTGTCCAAATTAGCACATAACAGAGTGAAAAAATCAAAGCAGGAAATTGCCGATTCACTGCAGGGTGATTGGAAAGAAGAACAATTGTACATACTCCAGGATGAATGGACAATGTATAAAAATTGCCAGCAAAGAATGATTAGCTGCGACCAAAAAATAGAAGCCTTATTAAAAACAATGATCCATAAAACAGCATCCCTGCAGGAAGCAATAGCAACAAAGCCGGTAAAAGAAAAAAAGCATCACTCCAAAAATGCACCTGGCTTTGATGCTGCCTCCTTAAGTCGTGAGTATTTTGGTGTTGATTTATTAAGAATAGAAGGTGTTGCCTCCAATACGGTTATGACTTTTATATCTGAAGTAGGCAGTGACATTTACAAATTTCCAACAATGAAAAATTTTACCAGTTGGTTGCGCCTGGCACCGAACAATAAAAAAACAGGCGATAAAGTATTTTCTTCCCGCACGCCGAAAGGCAAAAGCATTATGGCCAATGCATTCAGAGTAGCTGCCAATACGGTTGCCCAAAGGAAAGACGGCGTATTAAAAAAGATATTTAGCCGCATAGCCTATAAAAAAGGCAGATCAGCCGCTATCACAGCAGTGGCACGACGGCTGGCAGAAATTTTCTGGATAATGACAGTAAAAAAGCAGGAGTATCAACCTAAAAATGAACAGCTATATGAAGAGCAGATAAAAAAAAATGTTATCAAAAACATTCACAAAAAAATCAGGAGGTTTGGATTAACGACTGAAGATATACTTCTGGTAACTAATTAATTTACTGATGATTAAAATTGGTTAGATGGAACCTTCAGCCGAATGTAGAATAAA
>NZ_JBQCDF010000101.1:0-19330 GCF_051961495.1 Cytophaga sp.
ATAAAAAACAAATAATTATGCAGTATAATCTGGAAGCGGATTTTATACAAGGACGCCAAGACTTTTTGTTATAGATAATGTGTTTTTTATTTGTTTTTTATTGTTTGTCGAAAAAAAGAAATGAAGAGGAATTAATAAAAGGCACAAGGAATATCGGTAATATATAAGGCGATTGAATTCAAAACTGAATGAAGATAACCTGGCCATGCGGACAAGATTGAAGGCGGAAATCATATGGAATATTTATTTAAGCTTAAACGTTAATAATTCATGATTTAAACAGTATCTTCATAAGTATTAATAAATATAAATGAAAGATGTCGGCAATCCGTTTAAGCATTCATCCTGACAATCCACCCTTAAATAAGATTCTTACAGCTGTTGAAGTTGTTCGTAAAGGAGGCATTGTGATTTATCCAACAGATACGGTATATGCAATCGGATGCGATATTCATAATCAAAAAGCAGTAGAGCGGGTATGCCGACTAAAAAATATTCAACCTGGGAAAATCAATCTGTCTTTTATATGTCATGATTTAAGTCATATTTCTGAATATACAAAGGCGCTTCCCACACATGTATTTAAATTAATGAAACAAGTACTGCCAGGTCCTTATACATTTATATTGAATGCAAGTAATAATGTTCCGAATATTCTGAATACTAAAAAGAAAACCATTGGGATTCGTGTGCCGGATAATAAGATTGTTTTAATGTTGGTAAAGGAATTAGGTAATCCGCTATTGAGTACGTCTATCAAAAATGACGATGAAGTATTGGAATATACAACAGATCCAGATGAAATTTACGATCGCTATAAAAATTATGTAGACGTTATTATTGACGGCGGTTTTGGAGATAATGAGGCTTCAACTATCCTGGATTGTACCGGAACCGAAATTGAGGTTGTACGGGAAGGTAAGGGTAGTATAGAAGATTTGTAATTTTTTTCTCTGTTTATTGATATTTAATATTTGTAAAATCTTAAATGATGGATATAATTTTTAAAACCCAAATTGTATTCTGTTAATCAGTTGAATTTTGGTTTTATCTTTTTGATATTTACTATAAGCTGTCGATGCTATATAGAGCAATAGTATTCCGGCATGATGTTAAATAGTAAAAATAATTTTTATCAATGGATATACAAACTATTTATCAGGAGACAATAAAGTTTGCTGCAGCTAAACACCATGGGCAGACAGTACCTGGAACAAACCTGCCTTATATTGTTCATGTAAGCAACGTGGCCATGGAAGTTATGATGGCTGCTGAACATTCTGCAGGTTTTAATCTTGGTTTTGCTATTCAGGTTGCTTTGTTGCATGACACGCTTGAGGATACTTCAACTACTGTTGATGAACTTACGGGATTATTCGGACAAAATATCGCAGCCGCAGTTTCAGCTCTGACTAAAAATAAAGCGCTGCCTCAGTCAGAAAAAATGCAGGATAGTCTGAATAGAATTAAGTTGCTTCCGAAGGAAGTCTGGGCAGTTAAATTGGCAGATCGTATTACTAATCTGCAAAAACCACCATCGCATTGGAGCCCTGCTCAAATAAATACCTACAGGAATGAGGCTCTTATTTTATTGGATGAATTGACAGGAGGAAATGATTATTTGGAAGCGCGGTTAGGAAAGAAAATTATGAGTTACGATATATAGTTATGGCCTATGATGAAGGATTAGCAGAGCGTATACGAAAACGTTTTGCGGATTTGTCGCCTGTGGAAGAAAAAAAGATGATGGGCGGTTTGGTTTTTATGTATCACGACAAAATGTGCGCAGGTATTTTTAGAGGCGATTTGATGTGTCGTATAGATCCTGAATTGCAGGATGAACTGGTTGAAGAAAATGGTTGTCGGTCTATGGTGTTTAATAATCGTGTTATGAAAGGCTATATTCTTCTTGATGAGACAGCGATCCGGACACAAAAGCAATTTAATTATTGGATTGATTTGGCGCTGGAGTTTAATTCACGTGCAAAATCATCAAAGAAGAAAAAATAGAAATGTAATGCAAAACACAAAACGATTTATAAAATGAATTATGAATTATGAATTATGAATTATGAATTATGAATTATGAATTATGAATTATGAATTTTTCTAAAGCTCTTTTCAATTTATAATTTATAATTATTTAAACGACCGTTCCTTTTCTTACAACTTTTGCCTGTGAATGCTTCCAGCGTTTGTGTGACCAGAGCCAATTGGATGGTTGTTCTTTGATCGCAGCTTCCAGTCGTTTAATGTAGAGCTCTGTAACCTCATGGCCGTCTTTTGCAATGGGGAGATTTTTTAATGTTTCAAAGGTTACTTCATAATACCCCCGCTTAACGCGTTTCATTCCGACAAATAACACCGGCATCTGCATGGCTCCGCCAATCTTATCACCTCCAACATAGAAAGCCGTGTATTGGTTAAGGAAAGTACCCCAGTGTTGTATCTCGCTGTGCGGTGGGGTTTGATCTGCTACCATAGCCATCGAACGCACTGTTTTTCTGTTTTTAATCAACTCGCGTAATGTATCTTTCATGGCAACAGGGTTTGCTCCAAAACGTGCGCGAAGGTTATAAATAAACTTGTCCATTTTTTCATTGTGCAGCGGTTTATATACAGCATCAATCGGGTAAGGTGATTTAATAGCGCAAATCTGCAGTAGCCATTCCCAGTTACAAAGATGGCTTGTTAAGCCCAGGTTTGATTGCCCGCTATCCAGCACGGATAGCGGCAGTTCCATATTAGTGATGCGTACGCGTTTTTCAAGCTGTTCGCGATTCATGGAAATAAGCTTAAGAGATTCGAAGCTTACATCAGTCAGGTTCAGATAAAAATCTTTGGTGATTTTTTTTATTTCTTCCAGGCTTTTTTCAGGAAAAGAGTTTCGTAAGTTTTCATGTATTACCTTTGCTCTGTACCGAACAATATATTGTAGTACAAAGGCAGTAAAAGAAGATAGGCCATATAACAGCGGAAACGGTAGTTTGGATACAATACGTAAGAAAGCCTGAACCATGAATGTAAATATGATGACTGACAGCGACAAAAATACAAGTAAAAACGTAACTGTTCTTATTGATTTGCACTATTTACCTTCTGTGGCTTATTTCAGGGAATTTGCAGTTGCGGATCAGGTGATTCTGGAGGCTCATGAAACATTTCAGAAACAGACCTTTAGAAATCGATGTGAAATTCTTACATCGAATGGCCGGGAGTCCCTGATTGTGCCAATTGTGCATGGTGGGGAAAGTTATATAAAAGATGTTAAAATTGATTATTCCCAGCGCTGGTTTCAGATTCATGACCGTTCAATCCGTTCAGCCTACGGAAAAAGTCCCTTTTTTGAGTTTTATATGGATGAAATTTCCACAGTTTTACTGAAAAAACATACGTATTTATGGGATTTGAACCTGGAGCTACTGACACTCTGTCTTGAAAAATTAACATTTAAAACGCAATTATTAGAATCAAATTCGTATATTAAAGCGCAGGAAATGCCTGATTACTATAAAGATCTACGCGGAAAAATACTACCGCACCAACATTCTTCCAATGGGCAGAATGGCAGCCCCCAATATCAGCAGGTTTTTGGCAATGAATTTGTTACTAACCTCAGCATTATAGACCTGTTGTTTTGTGCGGTACTAGATTCTCCTGAATTGCTGAAATAAATTCAATATTTGCAATAAAAGAGCGGAAAAAGAAGAACTAAAGAAGCACTTACTACGTTTGTAAGTATGATGAACCTCATATTGTTGATAAGGTTTAAATAAAAAGCAATACATTTACAATACTTTGAATCATTACAAAAGAATCTAATATAAAACACATGGAAGCAAAATTTTCAAATCGGGTAAAAGAGGTGATTTCCTTAAGCCGGGAAGAAGCGTTGCGTTTGGGTCATGATTACATTGGTGCAGAACACCTGTTGCTAGGAATGATTCGCGAAGGAGAAGGTGTGGCAATTAGTTTATTAAAGAAACTAGGCATCACGTTAGATTCTTTGAAAAAGTCGCTTGAAGATGCTGTTCGGGGTACTGCCACAGGAAATGTGAAGAACCTTACGAATATCCCTTTAACAAGACAGGCTGAAAAAGTTTTAAAGATAACTTATCTGGAAGCTAAAATATTTAAGAGTGATCTGATTGGTACAGAGCATTTGTTGTTATCTGTCCTAAGAGATGAAGATAATGTCGCTACACAAATATTAAATAAGTTTGACATTACATATGATGTGATCAAGGAATTACTTGAATATCACACACACACACCTAAAGCTTCTGATGCAGAAGACGCGGATGATGATTCTTCACGTTTATTTGGCAGCGGAGGTACAGGTTCTGGCAAAGAAGCTGCAAGACCTGGAACAGAGAAATCAAGAACTCCGGTACTTGATAACTTTGGTCGTGATCTTACTAAATATGCGGAAGACGGAAAACTTGATCCGATTATTGGCCGTGAAAAAGAAATCGAACGTGTAGCGCAGATCCTTTCCCGTCGGAAAAAGAATAACCCTATTCTTATCGGTGAACCAGGTGTTGGAAAGACTGCCATTGCTGAAGGCCTTGCTTTACGAATCGTTCAGAAAAAAGTATCACGCGTATTGTTCGGCAAACGTGTGGTAACATTAGATCTTGCTTCACTTGTAGCAGGTACTAAGTACCGCGGCCAGTTTGAAGAACGTATGAAAGCAGTCATGAATGAACTGGAAAAATCACCTGAAGTGATTCTCTTCATTGATGAGATCCATACGATTGTCGGTGCAGGCGGGGCTTCAGGTTCTCTTGATGCATCGAACATGTTCAAGCCTGCTTTAGCGAGGGGAGACATACAATGTATTGGCGCTACTACACTTGATGAATATCGTCAGTATATTGAAAAAGACGGAGCATTGGCCCGCCGTTTTCAGATCGTAATGGTTGATGCTACTACACCTGAAGAAACTGTTCAGATCCTGAATAACATCAAAGAAAAATATGAAGATCACCATAACGTAATTTATTCTCCGGAAGCGCTTGAAGCTTGCGTGAAATTATCTGACCGTTATATCAGTGATCGTTTCTTGCCGGATAAAGCGATTGACGTATTGGATGAGGCTGGTGCGCGTGTGCACATCAACAATATCCATGTACCGGCCGATATCCTGAAACTGGAAGAACAGATTGAGAATATCAAGAAAGAAAAAAATAAAGTTGTTAAGAGTCAGAAATACGAAGAGGCTGCTCAATTGAGAGACTCAGAGAAAAAACTGATCGAACAGCTGGATAATGCAAAGCTTCGTTGGGAAGAAGAAACCAAGAAAAAACGTTATCATGTAAAAGAGGAAAACGTTGCTGAAGTAATTGCGATGATGACAGGTATTCCTTCTGCCCGTGTAGCGCAGAAAGAATCGTTGAAATTGTTAAGCATGAGCTCAGACCTTAAGGCTGCTGTTGTAGGACAGGATCAGGCGATTGAAAAATTGGTGAAAGCGATTCAACGTACGCGTGTAGGTCTGAAAGATCCTAAAAAACCAATCGGTTCATTTATCTTCTTAGGTCCTACAGGTGTTGGTAAAACAGAGCTTGCTAAATCGTTAGCAAAATACTTATTCGATAAAGAAGACTCACTGGTACGTATCGATATGTCTGAGTATATGGAGAAATTCTCCGTATCAAGACTGGTTGGTGCCCCTCCGGGATACGTTGGATATGAAGAAGGTGGTCAGTTGACTGAAAAGATCCGTCGTAAGCCATACAGCGTTGTATTGCTTGATGAGATTGAGAAAGCGCACACGGATGTGTTCAACTTAATGCTTCAGGTATTGGATGACGGTATCTTAACAGATGGTTTAGGCAGAAGAGTTGATTTCAGAAATACGATCATTATCATGACATCCAATATCGGTGTTCGTGATTTGAAAGATTTCGGATCTGGCATTGGTTTCAATACACAATCCCGTAAGGAGAATGTAGATGAAATGATGAAAGGTACTATACAGAATGCTTTGCGTAAAGCATTCTCTCCTGAATTCTTAAACCGCTTGGATGATGTGATCGTGTTCAACTCGTTGACAAGAGAAGATATCCATGTAATCATCGATATTACATTGGCAAAAGTATTCTCAAGAATCACAACGTTAGGTTATACAATTGAGCTGACGGATAAGGCGAAGGATTTCTTAGCTGAGAGAGGTTATGACCAACAGTACGGTGCGCGTCCGTTGAATAGAGCAATACAGAAATATCTTGAAGATCCGATTGCCGAAGAAATTCTGAAAGGTGATGTTCAGGAAGGTGATACGATTCTTGCTGACTATAAAGACGGTGCAGATGGTTTGACTGTTCGCAACAAGAAACAAGCCGAGGAAACAACTGAAGGCGAAAAAGAGAAATAAGAAGATAGCTTAACGTACAACGTTTAGAGCTGAATGAATAACTGAAAGTCCCGCTGATATTAATTAGCGGGACTTTTTTTTGAATGAATAATTTAACCTGATTTATGAAATTAGTACTGACTTTTTTGCTTCTTATATCTTTTTGTGGCTTTTCGCAAACACAGAACTTTGATTCTCTATTAGCAAAAGGTAAAGCTGAATTTAAAAAAGATTTTGATCATCAGGATTATACTGCAGCAGCCGGATATCTGGAAGAAGCTGTGGCATTAAAGCCTGATCATGCGGAAGCACATTATTTTTTAGGCTATGCCTATAGCAGGATAAATTCCAAAGACGGCAAGGGACTGATCGATATGGATCTTTCCTTACTTTATAAAGCCTCTGCTGAGTTTGAAACCGTCAACAGGCTTACTCCTAAGTATACCGGCGAAAGTGTAATACTGGATCCTTACACTAAATTAACATCGGAGTGGGGCTCGATGGCAATGTGTTATTGGCATAACAATAAAAAAGATTCTGCGGTATGGGCCTTTAACCAAGGTAAGCAGCGAGGAGGTTTTGATGAATTCATACTTGCATTAAACAGAAATGTTTTAGAACTATGCAGCCAAAATGCCATCTTGATTTCATCCGGTGATGCTTTTACTATACCATTATGGTATTTACAAATCGTTGAAGGATATAGAAAAGACGTGTCTGTTATTGATATTAGTTTATTAAACACGGTTTGGTATCCAAGATATCTGACTGAACAGAAAAGTGTTCAGTTTGATAAACCTCAGTCAGAAATCGATACGCTTGAATATTGTTTCTGGGAAGAAAAAACTGTTGAAATAGGCAATTTTTCATGGGTAGTGAAGCCCAGCTATTATGATCAATATTTATTGCGGCGCGATCGTCTATTTCTTAGTATGCTTAAGAAAAATAATTTTGCGCGCGACCTTTATTTTACCACATCATTTTCAAAAAATGAACAACTGAGTCTGGAGCGCTATCTGCAATCTTTTATATTAGTCGATAAATTAAATCCCAAAGATCAGTCTCTCATGGAGCCTGCTTTATATAAAAAAGAGATCACTAAAATTTTGCTGCTTGTAAATAAAGTTAATGTGAATAGTGAAACAGAGCTCCTATTTACAGATCATATTCGTTATGATGTATTGAGACGAATATTTATGTTTATAGAACATGATGATAAAGAGCATGCCCGTGAGTTAAAGCATCTGCTGGATACATATATTAATGGAAAAGAATATCCATACAGCAGCGAGGGAATGAAGCAATTTGCTGCTAATATTCTAAAAGAGTTGGATTAAATAAATATCGCTTACACGGATGACCAACGAACAAACTGCAATACGGACTACAATCATCAGCATTGCTGCAAATATTTGTCTCGCGATAGTGAAGGCTGTTGCCGGTATTTTGGGGAATTCCTATGCATTGATAGCAGATGCAATTGAGTCTACTACGGATATTTTTTCTTCTTTATTGGTTTTATTTGGTTTACAATATGCAAGTAAGCCTGCTGATAAAAATCACCCGTATGGACACGGACGTGCCGAACCGCTGATCACATTTATTGTGGTCTGTTTTCTTGTCGGTTCAGCAATCTTTATTGCTTACAAAAGTATCCTGAATATTAACACACCCCATGAATTGCCTAAGGTCTGGACCTTGCTGGTACTATTACCTTTGATTATCTGGAAGGAAATATCGTTTCGCCTGGTGATGAAAAAGGCAAAAGATATTAATAGTTCATCTTTGAAGGCCGATGCATGGCATCATAGAAGCGACGCGGTAACTTCTGTGGCAGCATTTATCGGCATTTCAATAGCTGTGTATTTTGGGAAGGGGTATGAGGCGGCAGACGACTGGGCGGCGTTGTTTGCTTCAGGATTTATTATTTATAACAGTTATCTTATCTTTAGACCTGCTCTCGGTGAGATCATGGATGAGAATTTACATGAAGATCTGATTGCTGAAATCAGAAAGGTTGCCTTGACGGTTGATGGTGTCCTTGCAACGGAAAAATGTTTTGTCCGGAAAGCTGGCATGAAATATCATGTAGACCTGCATGCTGTGGTTGACGCAACAATTTCAGTTAAGCGCGGGCACGATATTTCACATAAATTGAAAGATGCATTGCGTGCTCAGATTCCCCAACTGGGGCACGTGTTGATCCATATTGAGCCAAGTGAATAAATGGTAGAAGTGAGACATGAATACTAAACTAGTTTAAAATAGGACATCCGAAGCAACATGAAAATTTCTTATGTAAGTACATTTGATCCGGCTGATGTTTCATATTGGTCGGGCCTTGGTCACAACATGGCAAAAATGCTCGAAGGTGAAAATGCAGATATGGAATATGTCAGCAATGTGTCATCCAAACTTCGATATCCTTTGAAAGTTAAAGGTCTCCTGTACCGGAATGTATTGAGAAAAGAATTCGATATCAATCGTGAACCAATGCTTGCAAGGCAGTATGCAAAAGAGATTCAACAGCGCCTGTCTTCAAATACAGATGTGATATTTTCTCCAAGTACAATCCCTGTTTCCTTGCTGGAAACAAAAAAGCCTAAAGTCATTTATACAGATGCTACGTTTGCTGCTATGCTAGGCTTTTACGAATCGTTTTCAAATTATTGCAAAGAAACCATTAAACATGGCAATTATCTGGAGCAGATGGCTCTCGATTCTTCTCAGCTGATTATCTATTCTTCTGATTGGGCCGCTAAATCTGCAGCAGAGCATTATAAGATCAATCCGGATAAAATTAAGGTAGTGCCTTTTGGCGCCAATATGCCTTGTGATAGAAACCTGGATGATATAAAAACAATTGTTACTTCGCGCTCAACTGATACGTTGCATCTTTTATTTCTCGCAGTAGACTGGCAACGCAAAGGAGGCGATCTTGCCTTAAACATTGTACGCCGGTTGAACGAGGCAGGCGTTAAAACGAAACTTCATGTTGTAGGTGTACGAACGTTGCCATTTGAGCGGGTACCGGATTGTATTGTAAATCATGGCTACATCAGTAAAGGTACTAAAGAAGGTATAAACAAGCTTGAGCGATTATTCAGAGAAAGTCATTTTCTATTACTACCCTCGGTTGCTGATTGTACACCTATCGTATATTCTGAAGCAAACTCTTTTGGGCTGGCGTGTATTACTACCAATGTAGGCGGTATACCAACCATTGTAAGGGACGATGTGAATGGCAAGGTGTTTTCGCTAAGCGAACCTTCAGGAGAATGGGCGGCTTATATAGCCTCCATATTCTCCAATAAAAAAGCGTATGAAAGCTTATGTTTATCTTCTTTCGCTGAGTATGAAAACCGATTGAACTGGAAAACAGCGGGGAGGACAATTATGGGCTATATGAAAGAACTGTAAAACTACTTGTAAATAAAAGTCGATTTTAAAATGCTTTATTTACAAGTAGATTTTCAATACTTCGGTTCAATGTATTTTGTTTTCAATTTTGGCCCCTTCTCATATTTTTGTTTTTTAGCTCGTGGAGTTTTGGGGAGCCCCCAATTTTGAAATAGTATATATCCTCCGCGAATTGTTCCTGATAAATAATTGCAAGGCGAAGTTACATGATCTGAGTAGGTAAGCGTGCCATTCTGCAGATGTTGGTAATCACCGCTCATCATATTAGATGAAAAACTGTATTTTGCACCTAAATATAAATTACATCTGGCAATACAAAAGTTGATCCCGCCTTCCAAATAATACTGCACAAAAAAAGGATTAGCGTGAATGGTGAAATCAAGTTCCTGGTTTGTAGATGCTTTGTATTGTTGAGCTGTGTTGGTGTAATATGGTGGAGGATCCGAGAATATACTATTCGTGTTGAAATTGAAATTCATTCCGGCAGTAACATAGATGTTCATTAAATATTGTGATGCAGCCGGTAATGAATAATAATAGTAGGCTGAAATTGTAGGGGCAACATAGATTTGTCCAAAGGCAAAGCTGCCGATATAATTTGTATCAGAAAGCGTTGCATTGAACGCTTTGTCAACAAAGGCAAAATCTACTCCTGATTTTATAAAACCAGCTTCTATAGCATATTTTTCCTGAAAGCGATATTGTAATTTAATGTGCCAATCCCAGTTGCCTGTAAAATAATCGCCATAATAAATATTCCGCCTTTCCAGGATAGCTCCCTGACTGGAGAATTTGTAGCCACGGGTTGCGTCTCCAAGAGAGCCGCCGAGATTCAAGCTGAGTCCGTTTACGGTATATTTTTGAAAATAATCAATTTGTGCATGTGCCTGTATTGAAAACAATAAGCTCATGAATAATAAAAGTTGTTTCATTGGCTTAGTATAATAAAGAGTACAAAACAAACGTAGCAGATAAATCAGTAGATAATCTGTTTTCTGAAAAATAAATGGGATTAGACATTGAACTGTTTGGGAATAATTTGTTCTATCGCCAATGCGATCAGCATACCATACAGCACTGAACCAAAATATAACATCCGCGCCGCATCACCTGAGATAAGCGCATGGATAAGAATGCAAGCAAAAAAGATCCAGTAATATTTTTCAACCGAAATCTTCCAGCTGTTTCTGATAGATTTATTTAATGTGCCGTAAACAATCACAAAAGAGAATATACCAAGCACAGTAAATATTTCTCCCAAACCACGAACACTAAGCAGCGTTTCTAACGTCTCGGTGGTTTGATTTACGTGTCGGATAAAAATTTCAATCAATGTTTCCTTCGCTACGGTTGCTGTTTCTGTCATTGGTAGCGAGATGTCTATTAGCGCATGTTCTGTAAATAAAACTGCCAGGCTGGCTATTATTAATCCTGCGCGTAAATACCAGGTGCCAGGCCCGGCCAGTAGAATCAATGGTGCGAACAAAAGGAAAGATTCTTTAGCTAAACCACCGGATAAAACGACTACTGCAAATAAGATGGCATTCTTAGTTTTTATGCTATAAAGCAATCCTGCAATAGCAATCAGATATAAACTATCAGTTAAAGGCAGGCCTGCAATATAAGCAACCCAACGGCTTGTTAAAACCGCTGTTAATGCAATCACAACAGCGGTCAGTTGATTGCAATACAAACGGATAATTTTATATGTCATCCAGCCATAAAAAGCAGTTAGCAAAGTATTTATGATAAAATAAGCGAGTTGTAAGGGCCATAGGCTTTCGGTGCGATGCGGCCATAGTTTTGTATAAATTGCCTGTAACGGCCATGCAATAAATTTTGCTGTACACGGAATAATAAATCGGTACCGGTGTACAGGATTTACATCGTAATCATCATTTGACATCGCCAGGTAACTTTCTGTATCAATCGAGTGCGAAAAATCATAATGCACATACATGTTGTATGCAGGCCCGATGAGGATCGCGAGACAGAAGAGATAGGGAATGAGAAAGGTCTTCAATTATGAATTATGAGTTATGAATTAACATGAAGTTTAAAGCATTAAGCCTTCAGCATTAAGCCTTCGGCCTGTATCAGTATCCTCCGTTCAGCTTTCTGATTACCCACTCACCACTTACCAGCGCAAATAAAAGCAGCAGAATCCATGGAAGATTGATGATTTCATTCAGGCTTTCTTTGGAACGGATAATGGTTTTGAAATTTCTTTCTTTAATTTTTGCCAGTAAAGCGTCTACATTATTTGCGGGATAGAATACACCGTTACTTTTATTAGAGATAGTTCTTAATAAATTGAAATCAGCTTTTATAGTCAAAGCTTCCATGCTGGTTTTGCGAATAATAAATTCGCCGCTGCTTTTTTCCGGTTTGCCGTTCAGCGTTGCGCTGGCGGTGTATTTATACACCCCTTCTGCTAACCCCTTTACTTCAAAACGATTGTTACCTAAACTTGTGGCAAAGGTATAACTGAACGTTTTACCCTCTTCGTTTTTAATCTGTAGCGCAATGTCTACACCATAGATACGTTCCATGATGTCGTTGTATAACTCAGCTTCAAAATACAAATGTTCGCCGCTTTGTAAATCATTCACCGTAGGATATACACGGAATTTGCGTTTGTCACTGTCGTTAGAAATATACTGCACGCACTTTTGAATAAACTCATCAAAGGTTGCAGTATTCTGTTGGGTCAATTGATTGTGCAAACGCCACTGCCAGATGCCCTCACCGGCAAGTACCATGGTTTCACGGTTTGCAGAAATGCTTAATAAAGGTTTGGTGGTAGCGACACGGCCGATACGCTGGAAGAGAATTGGTAAACCATCCTGCTTGAAAACATAATCGCCGAATGCACACTGTAATGGTGGTGCCGTAGATAAAAGGTCAGATAAACCTGGCGGCATGATGAAACGGTCGAAAGAACTGTTTACATCACCGAAGACAAGGTCTTTTTGTCCGCTGCGTACATTGATCTGCAGCAGGTTATTTGTCTGGTTGAACGCTTGTATGTTGGTCTGGTTGCTGATGATGTACCACTTTGGTGTTTTGCCTGCAACCAGCGCATCGAATTCTTTCTTACCGGTATTGGTGCCGTCCGGGAAATGATGCAGGATTATCAGACTGTAATTATCTGCTTTGTAATCGCTAATACCGGGAATGAATATAGATACTTCAATATTTTCCTTCGCACTCAGTGCGGCTTGAATAGCTTTAATATCCGGGTGAGGCGAAGGGGCTGCGATCAGCACCTTTTGTTTATTGTCGACAATATCAATGTAAACATGCTGGTTATTATTCTCTGCAGTAAATTCTCCTGTTTGCGGTACCACTTCAAGTACATAATGCTGTATGCCTACAGTTTCAGAGGAAAGTCTGAATTCAACCGGATCCTGGATCTCATTTTTAGATAACGTGATCTTTTTTGTTTCAAGCACTTTATTACCTTGTCTTAACTGTAAGGTTGCTGTTTTGCCGGAGAAGCCTTTGTGCGCCAATTCTGCAACGATAGGGAAGGTATTGCCTTTGAATGCAAGTTTGTTATGAATGGCAGCAACCAGACGGACATCTTTCTGATCCGTCGTGTCGCCTACGCCTAAGGTAAACACCGGGGCAGAAGAAGGTGTAATACCCGGATTCATACCCACATTATAGATTCCGTCGGATAGCAGGATACTTGCGCAGATATTGCGGCCGCTTTCTTCCTGCCGTGGTTCCTGTAATAGTTTGTTCAGGTTTGAACTTGGGTAATTGAATTGAATCTGGTCAGGTTCCTGTTTGCCATTGAATGAATAGGTGCTGGTTTCAATACCATCTTTATTCAACTCTGAACGAAGTTTATTTAATGCGGCGGTCCAGGCAAGGCGCTGTGTAGAGTCGCTCGTTAATTTCAATGATGCTGAATTGTCTATATGTAACAGTACAAGCGGTTTTTCTTTTGTATTTTCAAAATAGCGGATTACCGGACCGAACAGCAGATATACTAAAAGTGTTACCAGTACAAAGCGCAGCCCTGCAAGAAGGTAATTGGTTCTTTTATTCCATAGTGTATTTTTAATAGAATAAAGAATATAAGAATAGACAGCACCTATAGCAATACAAAGAAGAATAAACCAAGGTGAGCTGGAAGCGTAAAGTGAAATGCCGTTCATAGATAAAAGAAATCCTGCACCGGTTTGGATGCAGGATTGAAGATAAAAAGAATTTTGCAAAACCTATGAGAATAGCACTGTCAACTTTCAAAAACCTATGAGGTTTTCTAAATAGATAAGAGGCTAATTCTGATTTGTAAAGGTGATTGTTAATAAAACCTCATCGGTTTAGTTACAATTAAACCCAGAACTAGGTTAACATGCCGCCGTCAACCTGCAGAACTTGCCCGGTTATGTAAGCAGAAAGTTCAGAACCAAGGAATACGCATGCATTAGCTACGTCTTCGCTTTTACCAGCACGTTTCAACGGAATACCATTTTCCCATTCAGCTTTTACTTTCGGATCCAGCACTTCTGTCATTTCAGTTTCGATGAAACCCGGAGCGATTGCGTTTGAACGGATGTTACGTGAACCCAATTCCTGCGCCACCGATTTCGTGAAGCCAACAATCCCCGCTTTAGATGCAGCGTAGTTTGTTTGTCCGGCGTTACCGCTGATACCAACTACTGAAGTCATGTTTATGATTGAACCTGCTTTAGCCTTCATCATTGGCTTTAATGCCGCTTTTGTAAGGTTGAAAACAGACTTTAAGTTTACTTCGATAACAGTATCCCACTGTTCTTCGGACATACGCATCAGTAAGCCGTCTTTTGTGATACCGGCGTTGTTTACAACAATGTCCAGCTGACCGAAATCAGCTAAAACTGCCGTTACCAGATCTTCTGCTTCGTTATATTTAGATGCATCAGAGCGGTAGCCTTTCGCTTTTATACCCATTGCCTGTAATTCTTTTTCTACAGCCTGGCCTTTTTCAACACTGGATAAATAGGTAAATGCAACATTTGCACCTTCCTGTGCATATCGTATGGCAATTGATTTGCCGATACCTTTTGATGCTCCGGTAATCAGAGCAGTTTTTCCGCTAAGTAAGCCCATTTTACGATGTTTAAAATTTGTATTAAGGTCAAATATAGGCTAGAAATTCCAAAGAACAAATTCCAAACAGCTTAGCCAAAAGCTTAACGCTTAAAGCCTAATGTTTTGCGCGTTAAGCTTCTGTGGTATAATTACAGATTTATGCGCAGTTAAAATTGAACTTAACTACAAATCAGTTGATAAATGCAATCGATAAATGTAACAAAGGAAAAAGCCTTAGGCATTAAGCCTTTAGCGTTAAGCTAAATTATGAAGATAGTTAATTGATTATTAAACAGATGATTGTGTAACAATCTACGCATTTTCCGGCGGAATCCTTTCTTATAAGTCTAAATCCCTTAAATTTGCACCCGTAATTTATACGTAATAAAGATATGTCAACAAAATACGATGTTATAGTGATCGGTAGCGGTCCTGGTGGATATGTAGCTGCAATCAGAGCTTCTCAATTGGGAAAGAAAGTAGCGGTAGTTGAGAAAGCAGAATTAGGCGGTATTTGTTTGAACTGGGGATGTATCCCTACAAAAGCGCTTTTGAAAAGTGCTCAGGTATATGAATACATAAAACATGCAAAAGATTACGGTATCAATGTTGGTACAGCTGAAGCAGATTTCACAGCTGTTGTAAAGCGCAGCCGTGATGTAGCAGCCGGTATGAGCAAAGGCGTTCAGTTCCTGATGAAGAAAAATAAAATCGAAATCATCGCCGGTTTCGGTAAGCTGGCTAAAAGCAAGCAGGTTGAAGTTACAGACGATAAAGGTAATAAAAGTCTTTATGCTGCTGACCATATTATTCTGGCAACCGGTGGCCGCGCACGCGAATTGCCGAATGTAAAGATTGATAACAACAAAATCATCGGTTACCGTAAGGCGATGGTGCTGGAGTCTAAACCTGAAAGCATGGTGATCATGGGATCAGGTGCGATCGGTGTGGAATTCGCATACTTCTATGCAACAATGGGTACAAAGGTTACAATCGTTGAATACTTACCGAACATTGTTCCGGTTGAAGACGAAGAAATTTCCAAGCAATTGGAAAAAGAATATAAAAAAATGGGCATCAACATTATGACCGGGGCTGCTGTTGAATCTGTAGATACAGCAGGTAAAGGGTGTAAAGTGAAAGTTAAGAAAGGTGATGCGATTGAAACTATTGAATGTGATATCGTACTTTCTGCCGTTGGTGTTACTACGAACATTGAAGGTATTGGTCTGGAAGATGTAGGTGTTGCTACAGACAAAGGACGTGTATTGGTAGATGATTTCTACAAAACAAATATCCCGGGTATTTATGCAATCGGTGATATCGTGAAAGGTCCTGCATTGGCACACGTTGCTTCCCACGAAGGTATTATCTGTGTAGAGAAAATTGCAGGTTTGAATCCCGAACCGATGGATTACGGTAACATCCCGGGTTGTACATACTGTACACCAGAGATCGCTTCTGTAGGTTTGACTGAAAAAGCAGCTAAAGAAAAAGGATACGAATTGAAAGTAGGTAAGTTTCCGTTCTCTGCGTCTGGTAAGGCGAGCGCTGCCGGTGCAAAAGAAGGCTTTGTGAAAGTTATCTACGATGCAAAATATGGTGAGTTACTAGGTGTACACATGATTGGCGCAAATGTTACCGAGATGATTGCTGAAGCAGTTGTTGCACGTAAGCTGGAAGCTACAGGCCATGAGATCATCAACGCCGTTCACCCGCACCCGACAATGTCTGAGGCG
This sequence comes from Cytophaga sp., assembly GCF_051961495.1. Taxonomy (NCBI): domain Bacteria; kingdom Pseudomonadati; phylum Bacteroidota; class Cytophagia; order Cytophagales; family Cytophagaceae; genus Cytophaga; species Cytophaga sp. Next base: position 16,606 of record NZ_JBQCDF010000101.1, read on the forward strand.
ATCATGGAAGCGACTGCCGCTGCATACGGTGAAGTGATCCACTTATAAGAATTACACGAGCAGGTTATATTGTAAAAAGGTCACGTTGAAAAGCGTGACCTTTTTTGCTGTCTATGTCTGCACTAATTTACATGATGGGATGAATTTAAATTTTTCTTGCGCCGGTATTTAGTATATTTACATCAAACGATCCAAGCAGGCAAATGAAAAGAATTGAATTTTTAGATGGATTAAGGGGGATTGCAATTTTATTAGTAATTATTTTTCATGCTTTTTCCAGATGGCCAACCATTGTGCCATACGGAAATACATATGGTGAATTCCCCCTTTTTGAATACGGCTATTTAGGGGTTCAATTATTCTTTTTGATTTCCGGATTTGTTATTCTGATGTCATTAGAAAAAAGTAGTTCTTTTTTCAATTTTATATATAAAAGATGGCTGAGATTATTTCCAACAATGCTTATTGCAACAATTTTAATCTATGCCACAGCTCATTTTTTATATGAGAGACCTGCAGGAATACCTAATATATATTCTGTCATACCAGGTTTGATCTTTACAGAACCTAGCTGGGTAAAAGCAATTACAGGAATTCCTATAAATCGTTTAGAAGGTTCTTTTTGGTCCTTATATGTTGAATTTAAATTCTATTTTATATTTGGTTTAACGTATTTTATTTGGGGAGGTAAAAAAGCAATTGCTGTAATTTTTTCAATGTACTTAGTATATGTCATAGCGGATGAATTCAACATTCGGCTTTTAACCGTGTTGTCAAATGCTTTCTCATTTAAATTTTTCAGTTGGTTTGCAAGCGGCTCATTAGCCTATTTATATTTCGGTAGTAAAAATTTAAAGTATTTATACCTTTCAATTTTAGTAGGTATAGTTGAGGTCTTCAGATACCAGTATGATATAACATTGATGCTGTATTCCATGGTTATTCTGCTTGTGTTTTTTATACCTGTTTATTTTGAGAAAAGCAGATTTTTAATTGGCAATAAAGTGTTGCTTTTTTTAGGATTTATAAGTTATCCCTTATACCTGATCCATGAAAATGCGATGATTGCCTTGATTTGTAAAATTCACAAATTCGTTGATATGCCACTTATTTTGCTGCCTGTTATATCCATAACCATTATAATTTTTATATCATATCTTATTGTGAAAATAGCAGAACCTTTTGTACATAGACTGATTGTTCAGGTAGTGGCTAATGTGAATGATAAGTTCGTAAAGTGGAGGGCAAAGGATAAATAACGGCTTTAGTGATTCAATTTTTAATAAATGAAGAGATGTATTTTAAAAATAAAGTTTGCAGACAATCTATAGAATGATCCCGATGAATTTAATAACAGGCTGTTATAACGAAATGTTTCCATGTATTATAGCATTAGTGTTTAAGAGCTGAAGATGAGATAAAACAATTCAAATAAAAAAATAAATATGCAACAGTTATTAAGTTACAAATTGAGTAAGGTAATACTATCTGCTCTTTTCTCTTTGGTTTTGGTACTGATTATTCAGGAACCTTTTTTCAATGTATCTCAAAACTATGTGCTGTTTCTATTATTCTTCTCGGTGGCCTTGTGGCTCACAGAAGCTGTACCGGCGTATGTAGTGAGTTTGTTCATCATCGCTTATCTGGTATTTACCTTAGGGAACCCATTCTTAAATCCGGATCCGGTAAAAATTGATGCTTATGTAAATACCTTTTCAAGCAGTGGTATCTGGCTGATTATGGGTGGCTTTTTCATTGCCTCCGCCATGACCAAAACAGGATTGGATAAAACACTTTTCTCTTTTGCTATCCGGTTATCCGGCGTAGAACCAGGGCGGATCTTTACAGGGATCATGCTGATCACCATGTGTATGTCCATGTTCATGTCCAATACGGCAACAACAGCCATGATCCTGGCATCTGTAATGCCGTTATTGCTGGCATTGGGTAAAGAGAGCGGTCTTACAAAAGCATTACTGATAGGAGTTCCCGTAGCGTCAACGATCGGTGGTATGACAACTGTTATTGGCAGTCCGCCCAACATCATTACAGCTTCCTTATTACAAAAGGCCGGAGATCCGATCGGATTTGTAGAATGGTTGAAATACGGCGTACCTGTAGTTGCTGTTTTATTTGTTGTGTCGGTATGGACAATCAGGAAATATTTTATACGCACTGCTGTTACTATTCCCGATGGTGTGTTTGATTCGACGAAGGATGCGATTGATGTGAATCCGTTTCACCGCATTGCGGTAATCTGTATCATCATCGTTACGATCCTGTTCTGGTTAACATCATCCATACATCATATTCCGGTAGCAACGGTTTGCGCTATTCCGCTGGTATTGTTTCCGGCCCTCGGCATCATGGATGCAAAGGATATCAAGAGTATTTCCTGGGATACGTTATTTTTGGTAGCCGGAGGGTTGGCTTTAGGACTTGCTTTAGAGGATACAAAATTATTGAATCATTATGCAAAAGAATTGCTTGCTTTGAACATGAGTCCGCTTGTGCTGATTATCTTCTTCTGTTATTTAACCATGATCGTATCCAATGTGATGAGCAATACTGCAGCCAGCAGCATCATGATTCCACTGGGAATGTCCATCATGCCTGGCGCGGAGAGGGAAGCTGCTATTGTTATAGCACTGTCTGCATCTGTAGCCCTGCTCTTTCCGGTGTCTTCTCCCTCCAATGCTATTGTTTACAGTACAGGCATGCTGGA
>NZ_JBQCDF010000102.1:0-22694 GCF_051961495.1 Cytophaga sp.
AAATTTAAAGATGTGATTAAAAGTAAATTACAGTAAGTAAAAAAATATTTTTTCTCTTTTTGTAAGGAACTCTTCTGAGCTGCGACTATACCATTGAAGTTAATTATAACCTAAACATTAACAAAAATGGTAAAGAAAACAAAAAGTATTTTATGGACAGCTGTAGCTGCCGGTGCAATGTTAGGAACTGCAAGTATTTTTGCGAGCTGCAGTACTGAATCAAAAGAAGTAAATACCGAAATCAAAGCAGACAGCGCTGAAAACAAATGTGGCGCTGAAAAAAAATGTGGTGCCAGCAAAGATTCTTCCGAAGCAAGATGTGGTGCTGCTAAAGATTCTGCTGAAGCAAAATGCGGAGCTTCAAAAACTACAGAAGCAAAATGTGGTGAAGGAAAGTGCGGAGCTGATAAAAAGAAATAGTCTGTCCAGGTAAAGGCGGATGCATAATTCGCCTTTACTTTATTTTAACAAATTAATCTTAATCAGTTTATGGTAGGAATAGGATTCAGAAAAGATTTTGCATCTGACTTTTTGAATAGTACGGTATTGCAACCAGACTTCATAGAAGTCGCTCCTGAAAACTGGATTGGCATAGGAGGTTTCTGGAAAAAAAAATTACTGCAGGCATTAGAAAAATATCCTTTATACACGCACGGGCTTTCACTGTCCATCGGTAGTCCGGAGCCTTTGGATTTTGAATTGTTAAAATCAATTAAAAAATTTTTATCAGAAAGCGGGGCGAGGGTATATTCAGAACATTTAAGTTACTCTCAATACGATAATGCGCATATGTATGATCTTTTGCCGATTCCTTTTACACAGGATGCCGTTATGCATATTGCTGAAAGAATTAACACGGTTCAGGATTTTTTAGAACGCAAAATTGCTCTTGAGATTGTAAGTTATTATTCTCCTGTAGCAGCAGAGATGAGTGAAATTGAATTTATAAAAAATATTTTAATGGAAGCAGATTGTGACTTGTTGCTGGATGTAAATAATATTTATGTAAATGGATTTAATCATAAATATGATCCTTATGCATTCATTGATCAGCTTCCTCTGGAAAAAGTATCATATATACATATGGCCGGGCATGATCAGGTATCAGATACATTGATTATTGATACACATGGCGAAGCTATTGTAGATCCGGTCTATGATTTATTTGAGTACACAATGCATGCGTTGAAACGGGATATACCGGTTTTGCTGGAAAGAGATTTTAATATTCCGGAATTAATGGAACTGCAGGCCGAGATTGACCGACTGAAGAAAATAAAATCAGATAGTTTGTATAAAGAACGTTATGGCATATTACGATAGTACAGAACAGTATCAGCGTATGTTAACGAATTATATACGCACAGGTATCGAACCTGATCTGCCAGGATCTTCTCAGGAAGGCATTAAACGTTACCGGCAATTGATTTACAACGTTGTCAATGATTCTCTGAACAAGGCATATCCGTTAACGCAAGCGTTATTATCTGCGGAAGAATGGGATCAAGCTGTAAAGGAGTATTTCTCTTCTTATGCATGCCGCTCACCGTTCCTATGGCGTATGCCGTTTGAATTTTATGAATATGTAAAAAATGATTGCCTTAAATTAAATGCCAGCTATCCGTTTTTATCAGACTTACTTTTGTTTGAGTGGGTGGAGATTGAAGTATTTATGATGGAAGATATAGAAGTAGCATATACAACGGATGGTAACATACTATTTAGTCGGCTTGTTTTAAATCCTGCATGCATATTGCAATATTTTCAATACCCGGTTTATAAAAAGGATGCAAAGGAAATTGAAGAGATTGATCGTGCAAATTATTTTATGTTAACGTACCGGCATCCGGAAACAAATAAGGTTCACTTTCTGGAAATTTCACCTATGTTCGCAAAAATGCTTGAATACTTATCTGAGGAAAGTCAAACACTTGATCAATTAACGGATCGTTTTTCAAAAGAATCCGGGTTGATAATTAATTCACAAAAGAAAAATGAGATAGAAGACTTTCTTCGCAAGTGTTGTGAAAAAAGAATTCTACTGGGATACTATTAATGCCAAATTTTAAATACATAATTATGTTAAAACTGAAATATGAAAGTTATAAATATCTGACAGAAAAGCTGCAGAGCACTGCGTTACTTTTTGTAAGACTTGTGCTGGCTTATGGATTTTATAATCCCGCGATGATGAAAGTTAAAAATATGAATTCTATCATTGAATGGTTTGGAAGCATTGGAATACCGTTTCCTTTGGTGAATGCATATCTGGCAACCGCTACAGAATTACTTGGTGTACTCCTGCTCACAATCGGCTTCGGTGTACGCATTATTTCAATTCCGTTAATTGTTACAATGGTTGTTGCTATTATAACGGTACATTGGAACGGAGGTTTTGATGCAGGAAACAACGGCTTCGAAATTCCTTTATATTACATGCTTATGCTTTTTATACTGCTAACGCATGGAGCAGGGAAATATAGCCTGGATTATTTGTTACGCAAAAAATAATATCTATAGATTGTTTTCAGAAAAACACCTGTATATTTTATGATACTGGTGTTTTCTTTAGCTTTTATAGTGTTGAAGTTGTGTTAGGTATTTCAATCAGAAACTGTGTAAAGGAATTCACCCTTGATTTTACAGATATTGTTCCGCCCAGTTTTTCAACCATTTCTTTAACGATATACAGTCCCAGACCGGAACCTGTGCTTTGGTTACTTGCCCTGTAAAACATTTCAAAGACATGATCAAGATATTCAGCAGGAATTCCAATACCATTATCTTTGATAAGTATGATCGTTGATTTTTTAGTACTGGAAATATCGATATCGATGCTGGGTTGCACTTCTTCTATGCGGCAATATTTGAAGGAGTTTGAAATTAAATTATTCAGGATGGTTTTGATTCTGTATGGATCAGAATACAAATGGAATGGGGTATTTATCCGGATGGTTTTTTTCATCGCGCCAGCTTGTTCAAAGAAACTAAGCTCTTCAAAAACATCATTCAATATAGATTCAAATTGTATTGGTTGTGTGGTCGGATCTGTTTTTAGATTTCTGGAAAGCTGAATGATCTGCTGAATGTGCAAGTCTAATTTGTTGATGCAATTTTCCTGCATGCGCACCAGTTCCTGAATAGTGGCGGGGTCTTTTTCATTTTTGATCAACGTTACAAGTCCCATGAGTGAAGTCAAGGGAGCCCGCATATCATGCGAAGTACGATATACGAAGCTGTCTAATTCTTCATTTAGTTTTTTCAGCGAATTATTTTTTAAAAGTAATTTATTGTTCAGTCCGGTAAGCTTTGAATTTATGAATTGATTTACCCGGAGGATCACATAGAAAAATAAAATACAGAAGAGTATTGTAGTGATGTAGTTAAATTCGTATTCATATAAATTCGTTGTTCTATCATTTCCCAATAATGAATAATCAGTGGTTTCTAAAAGAACAATCAGCGTGCTTGTAATAACCAGTGAAAGCAAGATGTATTTGTAATCTTCAATGCTATAAAAGGCGAATGTTGCAAAGATAATAATCAACATAGCCAGATTCATACCTGATTCTCGGCCTAGCGATGCTGCTTTGATGAACATGAATAAACTTCCGATTACCATCATTATCAACTTAGCCTGGTTATAATTTCCTTTTTTGATCAGGAATAAAACAAACGGAATGACAGTAGAAAAGAATAATAAATAGGTCAGGATGATCAGATAGGAGAGCTTGAAAAATATTCCGATCACTAAATAAATGGATCCACATAGCACTGCTACCAGGCACATAGCCACAAGTAATTCAATGCGTATGATTTCGTCATACGAGACTTGTCTGGCGGATAAACTTCTCAGGTCAATGAATTTGCGTAATATCCGGCCGCGGATGAAATCCAATATTTGCATGGGGATCCAAATCTTAGATACGACTCAAATATAACGCAATAATTTGAATAAAGTATCTGTGATTGAAATGGTTATTTCCTAATCTATTTTTTTGAATCGAGGAGTGGATATGCCATTAAGGAGAATATGTTCTGAAAACATGGCCAAAGGGCGCACCCAGAGCTGTCCGGGGTTTTTTACTGCAAAATAGACAACCAGATCTTCTTCTGTTTCGCTGTGTTTGGCCGTACCTATCACTTCGTATTTATTTCCTTTGTAATGCAAATAGAGACCGGGGCTGATCAAATTAGACATGGTTATAATATTGAAAGTTTGCTGTCAATTTCTTTTGAAACAATATATCCAATTTCAATCAGTTTTTTAACATCCTCCGATAAAGATTCGACCGGATCATTGTTTTTTATTTTCTGTTCAATTTTAGCGATTAAAGAAGCCAGCTTTTCAATAGAAAGAATACGTACACAGGATTTATATTGGTGTAAGCTAAAATCAATAGCTGTTGTATCCCTCTTATCCAGTGCATTTACAATTTCCTGCAGTAGCTGGGAATTTTGTTTTTGAAACATCTCCAGCATTTCCCTGTAAATGGCAGTACTGTTTTTTGATAGCTTTTCTATAAAATCAAAATTTGAATAGACGGGTGTGAATTCGCTTTTAACAGCATTTTTAAATACCCAGGTATCAATAACCGTATAAAGATCTTCTTCGGTATAAGGCTTGCCCAGGTGCGCATTCATGCCAGCTTCAAGGCAGCTGTTTATGTCTTCCTGAAATACATTTGCCGTTAAACCGATAATGGGTGTTTTAAGTTTATTATGACGCAATTGTTCTGTTGCCTGTAATCCGTCACAAACAGGCATCTGCATATCCATGAGTATAATGTCATAGTTGAATGAAGATGCTTTATTGATCGCCTGCAAACCATTTTCAACGATTTCATATGTACAGTCTAATGCTTGTAATGTATATGCGGCAAGTGTCCGGTTCATTTCATTGTCATCGGCAACTAAAACGGTTACTTTTTTAGGAAAGGGCTTAATGGAAATTTTTGTCGCATCGGTGTCAATATCTTCTCCTAAATGAAAAGGCAGCACAAAAAAGAAACGTGCGCCATAGCCTTTGTCGCGTTCATTTGTAAAGACAGGACTTTGAACGTTTATTGTACCATCCATTAAATGGACGATTTCTTTTACAATGGATAAACCTAATCCGGAGCCTCCATAATTCACCGATATAGAATCGTTAGCTTGGGTAAAGCTTTCAAATATATCTTCCTGCTTATCGGGCGATATGCCTATTCCGGTATCTGTAACAGAAAATTCAATGAAATAATCGGCACCTTCATTTTTTACGAATTGAATCTGAACAGTAATTCCTCCATGGCTGGTAAATTTTAAGGCATTACCAATAATATTCACAAGAACCTGTGAAATACGTTGAGGATCGCCGATAAGGTAATCCGGAATTTTTTCATCAATAACTAAACGGAAGTCAAGATTTTTTTCAGAAGCAGTATGTTGAAAAGGACTTAAGACAGAGCGGATGATTTCTTTTAAGTGAAAAGATTTTTTTTCAATGGTAACTTTTCCTTCCTCAATTTTACTGATATCTAAAATGTTTCCGATCAGTTTTAATAAGAGCTCCCCGGAAATGGAAATGTTTTTTAAAAGAGTCTTTTGTTCAGGCGTTAGTTCCTGTTTTTTCAGAATATTGGTAAATCCTAAAATTGCGTTAATAGGTGTGCGGATCTCATGACTCATATTTGATAAGAATCTCGTTTTAAACTGACTGGCACTTTCAGCTTTCTCTTTCGCAATCCGCATGAGATCCTGTTGCTGCAAAGCTGATAATTCCGCTTTTTTCAGCGGGGTAATATCAATGATTGCGCCATGCATTACCAGTCCGGTTGATTCTTTTGTAACATATCCGTTCGAGATCAGGAATTTTTCTGTACCGTTTGAAGTGCGTATTTTAAAATCATGCGAGTAACTTTGATTTGGCGCAAAGATTTGATTTTTTCTTTTTTGAACTTTATGCGGGTCTTCATCAATAACCAATGAATCTATAAAGTCTGGTGCAGGCGTAATGTTTTTATTTACTTCAAAGATGTTATACATTTCGTTTGACCATGATGTTTTCTGCTGGTCAATGAAATATTCAAAGGTTCCCATTTGAGTAAGTTGCTGGGCATATTCAAGCAAGGTATTTTTTATTTTTAATTCCTTTACAATTTCTTTACGCTGTTTTATGTCCAGCAAAATGAAATAGTAGGATAGTACTAAAACCATGAATCCTAAAATGCCGGATAACACGATCATGACAGGAGCATTCTTGTTCAACGTTTCAGCAGTATCGGTGCGGGAAATCAATAACCTTTCCTCATGTTGTTTCATTTGATCAACAATTCGGTTGATCTGTTCTGTTGAAGTCTGCGCCTTTTGCATTGCAGTAATTATTTCTGTTTGGTCTGCATTGCTGTTGGTGAGGTTTATCGAGCTGTTGAATAAAAAAAAGCAATCGTTTAAATAGACTTTTAATGTATCTATGTATAGCTGTTGCTGTGGATTATCTGATGTTAAAGAATCGATAATGCGAAGCTGATTTTTAATATCCTTTCGTGACGATTCCTGCTGTGTAAGGTGCGTGGCATCTTTTGTAAGTGCATAACCCTGCACGCCGGATTCAGCATTTTTAATATCGGAATGTATGCTTTCCAGATTTAGAAATACTTTATTGGTATGGTTTACCCAATGGTTTGCAGAACGCAGGCCCTGAATATTGAAATAGGAATATACAAATGCTGAAACCAGCAGGAGAAGGGCAATAAAAAAAAATATATTGAGCGCGCGGATTGAAAATTTCATTCTTTTATCTGTTTATCTGCTGTAGCCGGGTATAAAATACACCAATCAATACGGATACAGCAGATAAACAGATAAAAATAGTGATGAAATATAGGCTGGAATGCTATTTATTTAACTTTGGTTAAAAGATTTTGTACCGCAATATCCATTTTATTGAATTCAAAAGCATCCAGCACCTTTTGCATAGAAGCTTTGATCTCCTGGTGCATTAGATTGCCGATGCTGCCTTCATGGGTATGGTTGATTGTATCCAGGGCTGTGAATGTCTTATTTTCAATCATGCCTCCAACTTTTTTATACGCATCGCGGAAAGGAGTGCCTTCAAGAACCATGTTGTTCACGACTTCCACGCTATACATGTATAGGTACTTAGGATCTTTAACAATATTTTCTTTTACCTTCACCTGCTTCAGCATAAAATTAGCAATGCGCAAACAGTCATTGATATCCTGGAAGGCAGGGATGAAATTTTCTTTGATCAACTGCATATCACGGTGGTAACCGGAAGGAAGATTTGCCATAATCATGGAGATTTCATTTGGCAAAGCCTGCAAACGGTTACAGCGGGCACGGATCAATTCAAACACATCCGGATTTTTCTTATGCGGCATGATGCTGGAACCTGTTGTTAATTCGTCAGGCAAGGTCATGAAGTCAAAATTCTGATTCATATACAGACATACGTCCATAGACATTCTGCCTAGTGTGGCTGCAATGGAAGCAAGAGCGGCTGTAACATTCTTTTCTGTTTTACCACGGCCCATTTGTGCATAAACCACGTTGTGATTCAGCTCTTCAAAGCCCAGCAAATGTGTAGTCATGGTGCGGTTCAATGGAAAAGATGAACCATAACCTGCGGCAGATCCTAATGGATTCTTGTTGCTGATGCGGTATCCTGCAAGCATCATTTGCATGTCATCTGCAAGGCTTTCTGCGTATGCGCCAAACCACAGGCCGAAAGAAGAAGGCATTGCGATCTGCAAATGCGTATAGCCTGGAATGATTACAGATTTATATTTATCGCTTTGAGAAATGAGCGTGTCGAATAATTCTTTTGTGTTTTCAACTGTTTCGCGGATGGCATGACGCGTGAATAGTTTAAGATCTACCAGTACCTGATCGTTCCGTGAGCGGCCACTGTGGATCTTTTTACCGAGATCACCCAGGCGGCGTGTTAAAATAAGTTCAACCTGAGAGTGTACATCTTCCACACCATCTTCAATGGTGAAATTGCCGGCTTCGATTTCTTTATAAATCGTACGAAGTTCGGTTAACAATACAGGCAATTCTTCTTTGCCAATCAAACCAATGCTTTCAAGCATGGTGATGTGTGCCATTGAACCAAGCACATCAAACGGAGCCAGGAACAGATCCATTTCACGATCTTTGCCAACGGTAAAACGTTCGATGTCTTTATTGACTTCTGTATCTTTTTGCCACAATTTCATAACAGGCTTAAGGCTTAAGGCTAAAAGCTTAATGCTTGATGCATTATACTTTTAGCATGTGTGTAATTTTTATAATAGCTCTCAATAATAAATGGAGAAGATGTTCAATAGCAGCTTTAGGCGTTTCGCCTTGGGCTTTAAGCTTTCGCCAATACTATTTCGCTCAATACTTTAATATATTTCTCAATCCCTTCTTCGATCTCGATCAGCCAGATGAATTCATTGGCAGTGTGAGAGCGTGCAGAGTTCCCCGGGCCCATTTTAACGGATGGTACAGGAATCAATGCCTGGTCGGATGTAGTTGGAGAACCATATGTTTTTGCGCCATGTTTAACGGCTGCATGCACCAGCTCATGATTCGGATCGATGAACGAAGGACGAAGACGTACTGAACGCGGATTCACTTCAGACTGAATATTGTCGTCAATGATTTTTAATACTTCTTCATTTTTATATTCTTCCGTGATGCGGACATCAATCGTAAAATGACATTTCTCCGGAACGACGTTGTGCTGATAACCTGCATTGATAATAGTCACAGACATTTTCATCGGTCCAAGGTGCGGAGATACACGTTCGAATTTATAATTGCGGATCCAGTCAATATCTTTCAATGCAATGTAAATAGCATTGTCACCCTCCTCGCGCGCCGCATGGCCTGCTTTACCGATTGCCACGCAATCAACCACCATTAAGCCTTTTTCAGCAACAGCAATATCCATAAGTGTTGGTTCGCCCACGATTGCAAAATCAATCGGACCTAATTTCGGGTATACCAATTCCAAACCATCAAAGCCTGAAATTTCTTCTTCTGCAGTTGCTGCAATACAAAAATTGTATTTCAGATTCTGCTCGTTATAGAAATACAGGAACGTGGCAATCAAGGAAACCAGGCATCCGCCGGCGTCATTACTACCTAAACCAAACAGTTTACCATCTTTCACGATTGGTTCAAACGGATCGTTTGTATAGCCAGGGTTTGGTTTAACCGTATCGTGATGCGAGTTTAATAAGATTGTGGGTTTGTTTTTATCGTAATACTTATTGAACGCCCATACGTTATTTTTTTCGCGAATCGTTTCAACACCGCGCTCAGCTAAAAAAGTATTTAAGATCTCTGCGGTATTATGCTCTTCTTTACTGAAAGACTCTGTTTTGATCAGGGTCTTCAATAATTCAACGGCATCTTTTTGTAATTTCTGTAACATGTTTTAAGTATTTAGTACTAAGTACAGAGTACATAGTAATTTAAAATATGGAAATGGGCTTTAAGCATTATGCCTTAAGCTTTGTACCTAGTGTTTTCTTTTCATTGATCAATTGCACCAGTGCTTCGGCCTGACAAATAATGACAGAAGAAACGCCAGCATTAATGGCAGCAAATGAATTGTCCAGCTTCGGTATCATACCTTTATTGATCACGCCTGTGGATTTTAATTCTTCATATGTTGCCGGGTTGATATCACTGATCACAGAATCTTTATCTTCGAAATCTCTTAATACACCTTTCAGTTCAAAACAGTAAATTAGGTTCACTTCAAAAGATCCGGATAAGGCAACAGCCAGTTCAGAAGCAACTGTATCTGCATTTGTATTCAGCATGCTTCCTTTACCATCATGCGTAAGAGGCGCTACAACAGGCGCAATGCCTTGCGAAATAAGATTTGCCAATGGCAGAGGCTGAACTTTTTCTACATCACCTACAAAGCCGTAATCAATGCCGTTTTTAAGCGGACGCTTCGATGACAACATAATGTTTGCATCTGCGCCGGTCAAACCGATGGCGTTGCAATTATTCGCCTGTAATTTTGCAACAATGTTTTTATTGATCAAACCACCGTATACCATGGTTACGATCTTCAATGTTTCTGCATCGGTGATACGTCTGCCATCAACCATTTGTGCTTCAATGCCAAGGCCTTTGCTTATTTCCGTTGCAATCTTACCACCACCGTGAACCAGAATTTTATTTTCTTTCAGCGAAGCAAAATCTTTCAGGAAGCTTGTTAGTGCTTCCGGATTATCGATGATGTTGCCGCCGACTTTTATGATATATAACTTTTGCATTTCTTTTTGCTTAATGCTGAAGGCTTAAGGCCTAAAGCAATTTTACTATAAACATACGTAAAGCTTTAGGCATTTAGCTTTGAGCTTCAAGCATTTTCTTAAGCACCGCCTGCGCGCTCCACACCCGGTTGCTTGCTTCCTGGATAACCAGTGAATTTGGCCCGTCCAGAATTTCGTCGGCTAACTCAATGCCGCGGCGGACCGGTAGGCAATGCATTACTTTGGCGTTGTTTGTTAATTTTAATTTTTCATTAGTCATCATCCAATGACTGTCCATGGAATGTACTTTACCATAATCTTCGTACGAAGACCAGTTCTTCACATATACATAGTCTGCGCCCTCCAGTGCTTTGTCCTGATTGTATTCAATACGTGCACCGTTTGTAAATTCTTTTGCCAGGTCATACCCTTCGGGATGTGTGATCACAAATTCTACATCTGCCTTGCACATCCATTCAGAGAATGAATTAGCTACAGCCTGCGGTAAAGCTTTTATGTGCGGGGCCCAGGTTAATACAACTTTCGGACGAGCTTTTGTTTTTGTTTCTTCAATGGTAATTAAATCTGCAAGTGACTGTAAAGGGTGAAGCGTAGCACTTTCCAGACTTACAATCGGTACGCCTGCATATTTTATAAACTTGTTGAAGAAATCTTCAGAATAATCTTCATGCTTATCAACCAGGCGAGGGAAGGAGCGGACGCCGATGATGTCACAGTATTGGCCCATAACGGCAGCAGCTTCACGAATGTGTTCAACTGTGTTATGATTCATGATTACGCCATCCTGTGTCTCAAGTGCCCAGCCTTCTTTATCCATGTTCATTACAATGGTATCCATGCCCAGGTTCTTTGCAGCTTTCTGTGTACTGATACGTGTACGTAAACTTGGATTCAAGAAAATCAAACCAATCGTTTTATTTTCACCGAGCTTTTTGAATGCGTATGGATTTTTCTTAAGCTCCAGCGCTTCTTTCACTAAACCTGGAATGTCGGCAACGTCTTTTACAGAAATGAAATTTTTCATGTTTTTATGCGTAACGCTTAAAGCCTAAAGCTTAAAGCAAATGAGAATGTTCTATTGTATGTGAATTCTACGAATTATAAATGTCTCTGCTAATAAGCAAAAGCGTTAAGCATTTCGCTTTAGGCCTTGGGCTTATTAATTACAAGGAATATCTTTCTTGTTTATAATCGATAATTATTTTTGAAATCCTGAATAATCAAAAACGAATAAAATAATGTTAGTTATTTGGTTCGAAGCATTCAGCCTTAGGCGTTCCGCATTAAGCGTTTTTCAGACTTTTCTCAAGCACTGCTTTTAGTGCATCGAGGAATGCATCGGCATCTGCTTTTTTCAGATTCAATGCCGGAAGAATTCGGATCGTAAATTTATCAGAAGAAGAACCGGTAAACATTTTGTATTCGCTTAACAGCGTATTACGTACATCCGCGCAAGGAATTTCAAGTTCAATGCCAATCATTAAACCTTTACCGCGCACTTCTTTTACACCCTGGATCTTGCGTGCCTGCTCGATCATGTAATTACCTAGCTGGGCCGTATGTTCGATCAGGTTCTCTTGTTTAATTACATCCAGTACAGCAATTGCAGCTGCACAAGCTAAATGATTCCCACCGAATGTTGTGCCAAGCAAACCATGTTTTGGTTTCAGATGCGGAGCGATGCTGATTGCGCCGATCGGGAAGCCGTTGCCCATCCCTTTTGCCATCGTGTAGATATCTGCAGATACACCGGCATGATCATGAGAATAGAATTTGCCGCTGCGGCCGTACCCGCATTGTACGGAGTCTGCGATGTAAACGGCATTGTATGTATCACAAAGTGAACGGATCTTCTTCAGCATGGATACAGACGCTTCGTGGATACCACCAACACCCTGGATACCTTCGATGATCACAGAAGAAATTTTATCGCCATGCAGCTGGAATGTTTCTTCCAATGCCACTTCGTCATTCCATGGTAAAAAGATGATGTTATCAGTTTCGTTTACCGGAGCAACAATAGCCGGATTATCAGTAGCAGCAACAGCTAAAGATGTTCTTCCATGAAATCCTTTTTTGAACGCAACGATTTTTTTCTTGCCGTTATGGAAAGACGCAAGTTTTAAAGCGTTTTCATTTGCCTCAGCACCGGAGTTGCAAAGAAATAATTGATAATCGTCATGACCGCTTACTACGCCTAATTTATCAGCCAGTTCCTGCTGAAGGGAAATAATAACTGAATTGGAGTAGAATCCGATCTTGTTTAATTGATCGGTGATCTTTTGTACATAATATGGGTGTGAATGTCCGATAGAAATTACAGCGTGGCCGCCGTACAGGTCTAAATATTCAGTACCTGCAGCGTCCCATAAGCGGGAGCCAAGGGCGCGAACTGGTTCTATTGGGATCAGTGGATATACGTCGAATAGTTTCATAATCTTTTAAGAAATTCCAAATAACAAAAAACAAATTCCAAACGGAATAGGATTTGTAAATTGGTGGTTTATATTTTTAAGTATTCAATTTTATAATGATCGAGCTCAAAATTTTTTTAATCTGTTCTGCTTCATTTATTAATTGAAGCGTATCCGAATCATGCGTTTCATGCAATAGACGTAACCAGTAAATTGTTTCTTTCGCTTCTTTTCTACTGATCCTGGCTCGCATCAATGCATCCTTTTTGCTTAAAGATTCATTAACTTCAATATAATTAGCACCGATGGAAGCTGAAGAGCGAATGACTTGTTTGATATAATCAACGTTCTCTAATTTCTTTTCGGTTTTCCTGCAATGAGTACAAACACTCTTTGCAAACTGGAAGGTACGTTCTTCCAGATTCATAATCTTTCCCATAGCTAGTTGAAAAAAATTAAAATTTAAGATAGATTTCAGTTATTATTCCAAGCGATTCTATCCGATTCCGTTTGGAATTTGTTTTTTGTTATTTGGAATTTCTTAAAACGATGCAGCCTTAAGTCGTAACCCCATCGTTTCTTCTAAACCGAACATCAGGTTCATGTTCTGAACGGCATGGCCGGAAGCTCCTTTTAACAGGTTATCGATGATGCTGACAATCATTAACTGGTCACCGTGTTTTTCAAGATACAGCAAACAGTTGTTAGTATTCACCACTTGTTTCAGGTCAATGTTTTCATCAACCACATGCGTGAACGGGTGTGAAGCATAATACGCTTTGTATTTTGCTACAGCTTCTTCCAGTGTCCATTCGGAAGGTGTATACATGGTTGCTATGATACCACGCGTAAAGTCTCCACGGTATGGAATGAAATGAATGTTTTTATCTAAAAACGATTGCAGATTTTTTAAGCTCTGACGGATCTCTTTTAAATGCTGGTGATTCAACGCCTTGTAAACAGACATGTTGTTGTTTCTCCAGCTGAAGTGTGAAGTCTGTGATAACGATTGTCCGGCCCCCGTCGAACCTGTTATACCAGATACATGCACGTCATTTGTTAATACTTTATTCGCAGCAAGCGGCAGCAATCCTAATTGAATAGCCGTAGCGAAACAACCAGGGTTTGCAATGTTCTTTGCGTTTTTGATTTTATCGCGCTGCATTTCAGGCAAACCGTAAATAAAATTATTGCCTTCTTTTTCAATACGAAAATCCTGGCTTAAGTCGATAATTCTGATATGCGACTCAACCGGATTTGCCTGTAAGAATTTTAATGCATCGCCGTGGCCAACGCAAAGAAACAATACATCAATATCGCTTCTTAATTCTCCGGTGAAAACAATATCTGTACTTCCGATCAGGTCAGTATGGACTTTATAGATCGGGTTGCCGGCATTACTGTTGCTGTGTACAAACACGATCTCCGCGTTCGGGTGATTCACCAGAATACGAAGCAACTCTCCGCCAGTATATCCTGCACCACCAACGATACCTATTTTTATTTTTGTAGCCATTTCTCTTCGAAACTATATCTTATAATAATCCACTGATTTTTCAATGAATCCAAGCTGGTGTAAAGTGGACAGTGTAAAGTGTAATCGTCTCTTTATTGATGTTTACACTTTACACTATAAACTCTACACTATTTCACATCTTCATTCACACGGTGGTAAATCATTGTCTGATTTCCGAATATTTTAGAGAATCCTTTTACATCATCTCCTGTCCATGCGTTGTTTTCTTCACCGTATTTACCAAACTTAGCAGACATCAGGTCGTGCGCAGATTCGATACCGATCACGTGGAAACGGTATGGCGCAGCGAATACTTTTACCTTACCTGTAACATTCACCTGTGTGTCTTCCAGGAATTTTTCAATGTTCCTCATAACAGGTTCCAGGAACTGGCCTTCGTGTACAAAGCTTCCGTACCAGGTAGATAATTGTTCTTTCCAGTACATCTGCCATTTTGTAAGCGTATGTTTTTCTAATGTGTGATGCGCCTTGATAATTACGATCGGAGCGGCAGCTTCAAATCCTACACGGCCTTTGATACCGATGATTGTATCACCCACATGGATATCGCGGCCGATGCCGTAAGGTGCAACAATTTTATTCAGTTCCACGATCGCATCGGTTGATTTCATGCGTTTGCCATTTAAGCCAACCAACTGACCTTTTTCAAACTCCAGTTCAATTTCTTCTTCACCTGTTTTTGTAACCTGTGTAGGGAAGGCGCTTTCAGGAAGGGTTTTGTCAGAAGTCAATGTTTCTTTACCGCCAACGCTTGTGCCCCAGATACCAACGTTGATAGAATATGCAGCTTTGCTCCAGTCACGTACAACACCTTTCTTTTTCAGATATTCAATTTCCTCTTCACGGGATAATTTCATATCGCGGATAGGTGTAATGATTTCAATGCCCGGGTTCATGATCATGAACACCATATCAAAACGTACCTGGTCATTACCAGCACCTGTAGAGCCGTGTGCTACAGCTGTAGCGCCAACTTTCTTTGCATGCTCTGCAATAGCCATTGCCTGGAATACGCGTTCCGCGCTTACAGAAAGCGGGTAAGTGTTGTTGCGCAGAATGTTTCCGTACACCATGTACTTCACACATTCTGTATAATATTTTTCAATGATATCAAGCGTAGTATGAGACGTTACACCCAGTTCGTAAGCTTTCTTTTCGATGTCTGCCAATTCTTCTTTGGAGAAACCACCGGTGTTTACAATGGCAGTATGCAATTCGTAACCCAGGTCTTCAGTTAAATATTTTGCGCAATACGTTGTGTCTAATCCGCCGCTAAAGGCTAATACTACTTTCTTTTTCATTATTTTATGCGTAATGCTGAAGGCTTAAAGCCTAAGGCTCTTCAGCTGTTATAGTTTATTTTTGCTTAACGCTCAAAGCCCAAGGCCTAAAGCTTTTTCGTTTTGTTATAGTTAAGAGGATAACAATATCCTCAAGAGTTATGTATTATGAGACGAAAAGCCTTAGGCCAGACCTAGAAACGACATCATCTTATCACTTCCTTTGCCAAGAGATTTCAGCAGTTTGTGATTTTTGAGGCGTTGCCATCTTTCCCAAAGTTTTGATTCGGTAATGAAATCCCACTTCTTCTTTTTCTTTTCTGCAGGATCATACACCATGGCTGTACACATACACATCTTACGGTCTTTGCTTTTCAGAATCTCGTAATTGATACAGCTTGAGCAGCCTTTCCAGAAAGTTTCGTCGTTGGTAAGTTCAGTATAGTGCGCAGGACGGTAGCCCAGCTCAGAGTTGATCTTCATGACTGCCGCGCTTGTTGTTAATCCGAACAACTTTGCATCCGGGAATTTTTTGCGCGACAATTCAAATGCTTTCTGTTTGATTTTTGTAGCAAGGCCATATTGACGGAAGTCAGGCGCTACGATCAATCCGGAGTTCGCAACATACTTGCCATGGCTCCAGGATTCAATATAACAAAAACCTGCAAAATCACCGGCTTTGGTAACGGCAATAATAGCTTTGCCTTCATCCATCTTCTGACGGATGTAGTCCGGACTACGTTTGGCAATCCCTGTACCGCGTGCTTTTGCACTCTCTGCCATTTCTTCAACAATGGCTTCTGCTAAGTGTTTATGTTCTGGTCCTGCTACTACTACTTTAATATCAGATACACTTGTTTTTTTCATTTCAAATAAGACGCTTCAATACTGGTTTGATCCTTTAGGTTCAACACGTATTAAAGATGGATTAAATACTGTTATGAAACTGTGAAATGTTTGTGATTAAGCCGGATTAAGGCTAAGGTTTTTGAAGGTAGTTTCCACGTAGGAAACCAAAGGTTAAATCGGCCTAGGGCCTCGGTTGGGTGGGTGCAGAAAATAAGCTAACCGCCCCAAAACGATTTGGGGTTGAAAGAAATACGATGTAGTTAGACTTTTGCATTTAACCTTATTAATTCAGTCAGCAAATGTAATTTAAAATATAAATGTATACAAAGTATTAAACCCTTTTTTTGAAGAATTAGTTTGCTTTCAAAGGCTTGAGGAGAAATTACTTAGAACGGAAAAATTCAGAAACATGAACCGTTGCTTGCAAAGTGAAACGGCTTGTTGATTATATGCATTTGTATAATTAGTAATTTGCTGATAATTAGTATGATATGTGGGTGCAGAAAGGGCCGGTTTGGCTTCGCTAAACGCCTTATTATGTCAAAAATGATTTTATCGGTGATAAATACAGCCAGGGTACCAGTTTTTGAAGGCGTAAATGACAAAATAATGGTAGTTTTGTTGACCGAAAAAGGAAATCCGGGAATAACACAATACTATGATCATCATTATCGATTGCGAAGACCAGAAAGGGTTAATCCATAAAATTACAGGCGTACTGGCAGGTTTAAATCTTAATATTACACGCAACAGGGAATTCGTTGAAAAGCAGCTGAACCGTTTTTACATGCGCACAGTTGTTGAAGGTGATGTAGATGCAAGTGTTCTGAAATCGGCGCTTGCAGCAGTTTTGCCTATCGACCACAGACTATCCGTAAGTACCGGCGAATTGAAAAAAATCGTCATCATGGTCACGAAGGAAGAGCACTGCCTGACCGAGCTGATCAGTAAATATTATTTTGGAAACCTGAAGGCACATATTGTCGCGGTTATCGGCAATCATGAGCATTTAAAGGCTTATACAGAGAAATTCAATATTCCATATCATTTCATTTCGCATGAAAATAAAAGCCGGGAAACACACGAAGCCGAGTTGCTGGCTTGCCTGAAGCAATACAATCCGGACTATATCGTGCTTGCGAAGTTCATGCGTATCCTGAGCGATAACTTCACGTCGCATTATCCTTCCCGTATGATCAATATTCACCATAGCTTTTTACCTGCGTTCAAAGGAGCAAATCCATACAGACAGGCGTATGAGCGTGGTGTGAAAATTATTGGTGCTACCGCACATTTCGTAAATCAGGATCTGGATGAAGGACCGATCATCCACCAGGAAGTCATTCCGATAGACCATACCTTAAGCCCTGTGAAAATGGCCGCCGCCGGTAAAGACGTAGAAAAACTGGTACTTTCAAAAGCCCTGCAGCTGGTGCTGGATCAGAAGGTATACGTAAGCGGGAACCGGACGATTATTTTCTAACCTTACATTCAATTCAACTATGCCAGCGTGGTAATTCGATAGAAAAGTCGTACTACTACTCCGTAGTCTCCCTCTTGTCTCCCTGTAGTCTCCGCCTGATATGTTCCGGGTATGTTCCGCCTATGTTCCGGACATCTTCCGGGTATATTCCGTGTATGGGATAGGATTTATTTTTGCTGGAAGATGGGTTAATCTGAAAAAATACCCTTGAATGGGTTGAAACAGCATTTTTTGTCTCTCAAAGATCGTTAAAAAAGCCCGGAACATCAATAGAAAACTGATTTTTCCATACTCGTAAAAGTATTCTATATGCTTTCCAATAAGTTATGAATAAGTACGATTTACATGTAACCTTATTCCAATTTATTTAGTAAATTGCTAATAAAATTAGAATAAAGTCTATGCAGATATTTCACACATTTCCTGAAGCCCTTCATGCGCCGATTGTATTGGCGGATGGTGCTGTTGCTGCCGGTTTCCCCAGTCCGGCGGGTGATTATTTGGACAACCGGATTGATATTTTTGAATACCTGGTGCAGCACCCAACCGCGACATTTTATGTACGGGTCAAGGGCAATTCCATGATCAACGCGTCCATTCATGATGGAGACCTGCTGGTGGTGGACCGTTCCCTGGAACCCAAAAACAACCAGATCGTCGTGGCTATCATAGATGGGGAGTTTACCGTAAAGCGTATCAGCAAATACAATAACAAACTTTACCTCATTCCCGAAAACGAAAAATTTAAACCCATGGAAATCACCGAAACCATGGGCTTTGAAGTGTGGGGTGTAGTGACGTATGTGATTCATAAACCATGACGCCGGAGGCGTTTAAAGCCTAATGCTGAACGCTAAAGGCCTAATGCTTGAGCCTCTGTTTCCGAAGCAATGCGAGCATTATATAACACAAAACTATTCATTATCAAACGCAAAAGCTTTAGGCCTTTAGCCTTAAGCCTTCGGCTTTAAAATGTACGCTCTCATCGACTGCAACTGCTTCTACGTTTCCTGTGAACGTGTCTTCCGCCCGGATCTGCGCGGCAAGCCTGTTGTTGTGCTCAGCAATAACGATGGTTGTGTGATCTCACGCTCTGATGAAGCCAAAGCTATTGGAGTTAAAATGGGTGAACCATTTTTTAAAATGAAGGAACTGGTCCGCGATAAAAAAGTTACGGCCTTCTCTTATGGAAAGTAAATAGTTATGTAAAGTTTAAAACCTAACAACTTGTTAATTAGATAAAAAAATAAAAAATACTTTACATAAAAATTATGCTAATTGAAATCCACAAGGATACTTCCTATCAAATGCACCTATAGCAAACCCAATTCTAAAATTTGTCAATTTTCCCAATTGAAAAAATCCACGATCAGTTTGAATTCCATTTTTATCTATGAGTATACATCTTCCATTATAATAAAAAGTACCTTTATTAATTTTTACTTTATTAGGGATTATAAAGTCGATATCAAAAAATATTTTATTCGATTCTTCTCTTAGCGTCAAGTTTCTCCCAACAAATTCAATGTCCCACTGCCCTATAGAATATATCAATTGATTTTCATGAATTTCAAGTAAAAGCTTACGTTCTTTATTAAATACAACTAAATCAAAAAAAAGTTGATTTTCGACAATATTAAAACTTATTATTCTATAATTATCAATTAAAATCGGTATAATAAAATCATTTGTTGGGTTCACATTTTCCAAAGAAAAAATTGTAGGTCCAATTTCTACAGAAAAATCTGTCCCTTCAAAATGAAGACTGTATTCTTTTGAAAATTCCTGTTTTAAATTGTGAGGATCTAATCTATATTTAAGAACTTGATCACTTGTTAATAATCGATTTGTTTTTTCTTTATGATGTTTATCACACAAAAGTGCCAAATTTGCAATTTTATGTTCTTTAACTATTGACCAATCAAATATATGATCATATTCATATAAAGGTAAACCGCATATCACACAGCCAAATCCACATTCTTGCCTAACTTGACGTTTTATTGGTAAAGGAATATTCCTTGAAATTTCATGATTCATAAGTATTCATTTTTTAAGTAATAATTTAAAATGTGCAATAATTATTTTAGATTTAAAAATCTGTTAATTTAAACTTTTAACATATTCTTTAAAATTATTTTTTAATCAATAATAGAGACATAAAATTATTTCCAACTGAACAATTTAATCAAATGATTTTATCCCAAGTAAAGTTAAGTGGATTCCGTAATTTCAAAGAAGCAACAATAAACTTTAATGAAAAAGCACTTATAATTGGAGCAAATGATATAGGAAAAACCAATCTAATTTGGGCATTGCGTATTTTATTGGACAAGAGCCTTTCAGAATATGATATCGAACCTAAAGATTCTGATTTTTATGCATACGCAGATACTAATCAATTTGAAATACTTTTAAAGTTTACTAATGTCATAGAAGATTGTGTTGTTTCCAAATTGAAAGGTAAAATTAGTGATTCAGATGAACTCTTTCTCTCTTATGTTGCATCAAGAGATAAGGCAACTATGGCGAAATCTTATAAGCTCTATGCAGGACCGGATCTAAACAAATTAGAAGAGATTGAAGAAAGATATTATAGGAAAGTATTAAATATAAAATATATTAGTAGTAGAAGAGATTTTAACTATTACATAAATAAAGAAAAAAATAACTTATTTCAACTAGCTAAGCAAAATAGAGAAACCCAAGATATTAAAAAGGATGATAAGCTATACGCTGAAATTTCGGACGGTTTAAAAAATGTTGATGAAAAAATACCACAGTTAACATACATTGCAAGCGCAACCAATGTTATAAATGCTGAGCTTGAAAAATTATCAATACATCATAAAAAGCAAACAATAGTATTTGATGCTAGCTCATCAAATATTGAAAATTTTATAGGTAACGTTTCAATTGCTTCGAAGAATAATAATACTAGTTTATTAATTGGAGGAGATGGAAGATTAAATCAAATTTATCTTTCATTATGGGCAGCAAGAAATGATATATCAGAAGATAATTTGCAAGAAGTTTCTATAATTTGTATTGAGGAACCGGAAGCACATCTTCATCCCCATCAACAACGTAAACTAGCTGAGTATTTAAGTAGTACAATAACTGGACAAATTCTTATTACAACACACTCTCCACAAATAGCGTGCGAATATTCACCAAATTCAATTGTGAGGTTGTATGAAAAAGATTCAGGTACTGTAGCTGCATCTGATGGGTGTTCTGAAGTTATTGAAGAAGCATTTAACGATTTTGGATATAGATTAAGTATAATACCTGCTGAAGCATTTTTTGCAGATGTAGTTCTATTAGTTGAAGGACCTTCTGAAGAACTTTTTTATAAAACTTTGGCAAAACAATTAAATATAGATTTAGATAGATTAAACATTAGTGTTTTAATGGTAGACGGTGTCGGTTTTAAGACATTTATAAAAATTTTAGATAGTTTGGGAATAGAATGGGTATTAAGAACTGATAATGATATTTCTAAAGTTCCAAATAAGGATGAATATCATTATGTAGGGGTAAAAAGAATTATTAGTTGCTATAAACAATCATTTGATTCGCATGAAAAAACTGACAAAATAATCAGTGAAAATATTGATAGGATCAAAGGACTCACCACCATTATACCATTAAAAGAAAATATTGAAGCAGCAAAAAATATTGTAAAAGAATTAGAGAAATTTAATTTATTTCTGTCTGGAAAAGATTTAGAAACAGATCTTTTTAACAGTGAATTAAAGGATGAATTAGTATCTTTTTTTTCTGGGACAACAGAGGATAAAATCATTTCGAAAATGCAAGAAAGAAAAGCAATCTTTATGTATCAATTTTTAAGAGTAAAAAAAGACTGCTTGCCTAATATCGCTAGTAGCTCACTTGCAGCCCCATTATTAAAATGTAAAGAAATAATCGAAAATAAATAATGACACCTTCACAACAACAACAACAAATTATAGATTATGATTCCAATGCCGTTATTATTGCAGCTCCGGGTAGTGGAAAAACTTTTGTTGTTTCTAAAAAGATTGAAGGAATATTAAAATCATTGAAGGATCATGAAGGTCTAATTGCGATATCATATACTAATAAAGCGTCCACTGAATTAAAGGAACGTAGTTTAAAAAATGGCATAAATTCGAAAAGTTCTTTTTTTGGCACAATTGATAAATTTTTTATTTCCGAGATAATTATTCCATTTGGCAAGCATATGTTTGGATTGCCTACGAAAGATATCAAAGTAATTAAAATTGAAAATTTAGAACAGGAGGAAAAGCACAATTTCGATTGGTTTAATCCTGATTTGACAATTGATAAACTTTTGAGTGAAAACATTGATGTCTTAAAACAACATTTCATTAACGGCAATATATTATTGAATACAGTAGGTGTTTTAGCAAATTATATATTTAGTAATTCTATTGCCTGTCGTAAATATATAAAAGCTAAATATAGATATATATTTATTGATGAATATCAAGATTCAGGAAATAACCAACATGATATTTTTATAAAAATAAACCAGTTAGGTATCATTGGAATTGCGGTTGGGGATTTGAATCAATCTATATATGAATTTTCGGGAAAAAGTTCTTATTACTTAGATGCTTTAACAAAAAAGACAGAATTCCAATTATTTAATCTTACTAAAAATCATAGATGTCATTCATCAATAATCAACTATTCAAATTATTTATTAGACCCTAACGTGCAATTATTGCCAATTGATAAAAGTCGAGTGTGCTTTTTTCGAATAGAAGGAAACGAAGTCTCTATTGCTAAATGGATAGACAAATTTTTGATGTCAATTAAAACTGAATTTTCAGT
>NZ_JBQCDF010000103.1:0-13756 GCF_051961495.1 Cytophaga sp.
GACGGATTCTTTTTTGGCAGTTATAAATAGAAGATATAATCAACACTAATAAGAAGAGCTCCATGAATATATTCGTTTCCATAGCTGTAAGTGTTTAGGTTTTTAATATTTACTTCAAAGTCATACTTTTTGCTTTAAATAGAACTGTTAATTGCCAAATCCCTTATTTCTGGTTCGGAAAAGCAGAAATAATAAAAAATGAAGATCTGCGACGGTTTACTTGTAATATTTTACCTGATAATCAATTAAACGTTCTCAGTTTTTAAAGGTTTATAAAAAAGAATAAAAATATTAACAATTCTGATTTAGTGGTAATTATGATGTTAAAGCATGAAATTATGTAAATGAAAAGCTTTTAAAGCTTAAAAAAAAGCAATATATTATCTTGTAATAAATAAAATGTATTTAAAACAAAAATCCCCCCGATAGCTATCAGAGGGATTTTGTTTTATAAACTAACAGATCAGGAATTAGTATCTGTATTCGTCGTTTTTATACGGTCCATCTACTTTAACACCGATGTAAGCCGCCTGATCAGCAGATAAAACGTCTAATTCAACGCCAATTTTAGCTAAATGCAGGCGTGCTACTTTTTCATCAAGAGATTTAGGTAAGGTATAAACCTTATTTTCATATTTAGATGAATTTTCCCACAATTCTAACTGAGCGATTACCTGGTTAGAGAATGAGCTTGACATTACAAATGAAGGGTGACCTGTTGCGCAGCCAAGGTTAACCAAACGGCCTTCTGCAAGAATAATTACATCATGACCATCAACATTATAAATATCAACCTGCGGTTTAACAGTAACTTTTGTTGAACCGTAGTTTTTGTTCAGCCAGGCCATATCAATTTCATTATCGAAGTGACCGATGTTACAAACAATCGCTTTATCTTTCATTGATTTGAAATGCTCACCAGTAATGATGTTTTTGTTGCCAGTAGCAGTAACAACGATATCAGCGCGTTTAACAGCGTCAGACATTTTCTTCACTTCATAACCATCCATCGCAGCCTGCAATGCGCAGATCGGATCGATTTCTGTAACAAGTACACGGGCACCAGCGCCTCTTAATGAAGCTGCAGATCCTTTTCCTACATCACCGTAACCAGCCACAACAGCAACTTTACCAGCCATCATAACATCTGTAGCACGACGGATACTGTCTACTAAAGATTCTTTACAGCCGTATTTGTTGTCGAATTTAGATTTAGTAACAGAATCATTGATGTTGATTGCAGGCAGTACTAATGTACCGTTACGCTCTCTGTCTTTCAGGCGAAGCACGCCAGTAGTTGTTTCTTCGGAAATACCACGGATATCTTTTACTAATTCCGGGAAACGGTCTAACACCATGTTTGTTAAATCACCACCATCATCCAGGATCATGTTCAATGGCTTACGATCTTCACCGAAAAATAATGTCTGCTCAATACACCAGTCAAATTCCTGTTCGTTCATACCTTTCCAGGCATAAACAGAAATACCAGCAGCAGCAATAGCAGCAGCAGCATGGTCCTGCGTAGAGAATATATTACAAGATGACCAGGTAACTTCAGCACCTAATTCGATCAATGTTTCGATCAAAACGGCAGTCTGGATTGTCATATGCAAACAACCTGCAACACGCGCACCTTTTAAAGGTTTTGAAGGGCCGAATTCTTTACGGATTGACATTAGACCCGGCATTTCTGCCTCTGCTAATTCAATTTCTTTTCTTCCCCACGCTGCAAGTGAGATGTCTTTTACTTTGTATTTTACAAATGTGTCTACCATTTTTTTAGAAATTTTCCTTTTTGATAATTGTACAAATATAATTTATAAACCCCTGAAGTTCAAATGTTGTTTAAAATTCAAAGATTTTAGATTTTTATTCTGAATCTGGTTTGGAATTTGGATTTATTTACTCAAAAGAGCCACAAAACAGAGGTTAAATAGATTTTATTTGGAAGCTGAAATCAGGCATTACATAAACCGTACTTCTTTAAACTGATACCTGGAGACAGTGCCAGACTCTTTTTCAATAACAAGCGTTCCATTCTCTTCAACACCTTTTATATATCCCATGAAATCGCCTTGGGCATCCTGATAGGCGTGCAAGGTATTGAATGCATATAACCTTTCCTGGTACAGAGCAGATAATTCTTTTTTTGAACCTGCGGCAAGCATCAGGTAATAGGTTTCAATCGATTCGCACAGATAGTCCAAAATCTGTTGCAAAGAGAATGCATGACCAGCTTCCTGCACCATGGATGTTGCAGTTGGCAGCGGAAATGAAGCCTGGTTGACATTTAATCCAATTCCCATTACAATTGAGTGGATCTGTTCGCCGCGTAAGGAATTTTCGATCAGGATACCGCAAACTTTTTTATTTCCAATGTAGATATCATTCGGCCATTTTACGCTGATCTTTTTTTCGGAAAGAAAGTGCTGCAGCGTTTTTGCTATCGCTAAAGAAGCTACTATATTTAAGAAGAAGGAATCGGCAATGCGTAGGTATTCTGGATATAAAATTAAAGAAAATGTCAGATTTGCCTGCGGTTCACTATGCCATGAATTTCCTTGTTGTCCGCGGCCGGCAGTTTGTTCGTTTGTAATGACAATCAAACCATTAACAGCCGATTTGCTTCTGATAAGCAAGCTTGCTTCTGTATTGGTTGAGTGACAGCTTGGCAGAAAGTGGATACTTTTGCCTGTGAATTTGGTATTGGCTAAGTTATTGTACAATGAAATTCTTAATTTTAAGTTAAATTTCGGTAAATAGTATCAAATTCGGGTGATAGAAACAAAAAATAAAACGAAAAAAGCATCATTAGCGGACTTGATCGTTGAAGGGATGCAGGAAAAAAAAGCTCAGAGCATCACAGTAATTGACTTAAGGAAATTAAAAGAGGCTGTAGCAGATTATTTTATCATTTGTTCTGCAAATTCAGATACCCAGGCAGATTCCATTCATGATTCAATCGACGAAATAGTTTTTGCAAACCAGAAACTGCATCCATGGAGAACAGAAGGGGACAAACACAAGGAATGGATTATTGTTGATTATGGAGATGTGGTTGCGCACATTTTCAGAAAAGATAAAAGACCCTTTTATAACCTTGAAGAGTTATGGGGCGATGGCATCATTACCAAAATTGAAAATTTAGATTAGTATTTATTCTTAAAGGATAGAAATATATGAGTGTACCAGAGGATCAAAAAAAGAAGAAAAATCCAATACCCAATCCATCACAGAAAACGAATTATCAGATTTTCCTGATAAGCATATTAATATTAGTTGTTGCGGCTATTGCATTCTTCAGCAATAATGGAGGTGCACACAAAGTTACGAAGAATAAATTCTATGATATGGTTTTAAAGCATGACGTTGAAAAGATCATGCTTGTGAACGACCGTATTGTTGAAATCACTTTGAACAAGGAGGCTATTGAAAGCGGCAGATATGACGATTTGCTGAAAAGAAACAAGAGTCCGCTTTCCGGTGTGTCTTCCGGACCTCAGTTCCAGTTTGAGATACCTCGTTCGTATGACCTCGAAGATAACTACGAAAAGTTTTTAAATGAACATAAGATTCCGGAAAAGGAGCGTGTGCATATCGAAGTAGATAGCGACAGGGCTGAAGTTACAAGTCAACTATTCCAACTAGCATTCTGGATATTAATATTTGTTGGTAGCTGGTTTTTATTCAGACGTGTATCTGGCGGCGGTGCCGGCGGACAGATTTTCAATATCGGAAAATCCAAAGCAGCGTTGTTTGATCAGGACAATAAAGTAAAAATAACATTTGCCGATGTTGCCGGCCTGGATGAAGCAAAAGAAGAAGTAAAAGAGATTGTTGACTTCCTGCGTTTCCCGACAAAATTTACCAAGCTTGGTGGCAAGATTCCTAAAGGTGCATTATTGGTAGGCCCTCCGGGTACAGGTAAAACATTACTTGCGAAAGCCGTTGCCGGTGAAGCGGGTGTTCCGTTCTTCTCTCTGTCAGGTTCTGATTTCGTGGAGATGTTTGTAGGGGTTGGTGCTGCACGTGTGCGTGACTTATTTAAGCAGGCGAAAGAAAAGGCTCCTTGTATCATCTTTATTGATGAGATTGATGCGATCGGCCGGATGAGAGGTAAGGGCGGTCCGATGCCGGGTTCAAACGACGAGCGCGAAAATACATTGAACTCACTATTGGTTGAGATGGATGGTTTCGGAACAGATTCAGGTGTGATCATTCTGGCGGCAACAAACCGTCCGGATGTATTGGATGCTGCATTACTTCGTCCGGGTCGTTTTGACAGAATGATCAGTATTGACAAACCGGATATCGTAGGCAGAGAGCAGATCTTCAAAGTGCATTTGAGACCATTGAAACTGGGGCCTGATGTTGATGCCAAGAAAATTGCCGCACAGACTCCGGGCTTTGCAGGTGCTGAGATCATGAACGTATGTAATGAGGCTGCATTGATTGCTGCCCGAAGAGATAAAACAGAAATTGACATGCAGGATTTTCAGGATGCGATTGATCGTGTGATCGGTGGTCTTGAAAAGAAAACGAAAATTATTTCTCCGGAAGAAAAGAAAATCGTGGCTTATCACGAAGCTGGTCACGCTGTGGCTGGCTGGTTCCTGGAACACGCAGATCCATTGGTGAAGGTAAGTATTGTACCACGTGGTATTGCAGCTTTAGGTTATGCGCAATATTTACCGAAAGAGCAGTTCCTGTATACCGTAGAACAGTTGACAGATGAAATGTGCATGGCACTTGGCGGCCGTGCTGCAGAAGATATCATCTTCGGTAAAATTTCAACGGGTGCATTGAGCGATCTGGAACGTATTACAAAAATGGCGTACGGAATGGTTTCTATCTATGGTATGAACGATAAGATCGGAAACATTTCTTTCTACGATTCCAAAGGTGGCGAGTATTCATTCAACAAGCCATACTCTGAATCAACAGCACAGACAATTGATGAAGAGGTTCGCAACATTGTGAATGAAGCATACCAGAGAACGAAGAAGTTGCTGATGGAGAAACATGCTGAGCTTGAAATTGTAGCGAAACAATTGTTAGAGAAAGAAATTCTTTTCCAGACAGATCTGGAAAAACTAATTGGCAAACGTCCTTTTGATACAGAAACAACTTACCAGGCATTTACAAATAAGGTGGATTCACCTCAACCGATGCCGGATGTTATTCCTGATCCTGTGAAGCAGGAAGGGAACGAAGGTTCGTCTACGTATTCAAGAAACGAAGGTAATTACAATAAATAATCTTCTTAATGGCTCTTAATCCTTCCAAAGAAGCAATTTTAAAAAGAATTCGTCAGGGACTTACGCGTAGAAATACGTTGCCCCCTGAACCGAATTTTACAGCAGATATTTATACAAAGTCTGAAGAAGAAGACTTGTCTGTGGTATTTGCGCATCAGTTCCTACATCATAAAGGAGAATTTTACTTTGTAGAAAATGAAACGGAATTATGTGCAGAGATTTCTAAAGTAGCTTCCATAAAAGGATTCAAAAATATTTTTGTCTGGGAGAAAGCATTGATCGACATGCTTTCTCCTTCGGCATTATCATTTGAAACCAGCGAGAAAAATTTTACAGAAGCAGGCGTTGGTATCACAACCTGTAATGCGTTGATCGCACGTACCGGAAGTGTACTGATCAGTTCTTCTGAATTATCAGGCAGACGCCTGTCCATTTATCCGCACGTTCATGTGGTGATTGCAAAAACATCACAATTGGTTTATGACATCAAGGATGGACTGGAGAAAATGAAAGCACAGTACGGTTCAAACCTGCCTTCCATGATTTGTCTGGAAACAGGGCCGAGCCGCACGGCTGATATTGAAAAAACACTTGTCCTGGGTGCACATGGCCCAAAAGAATTACTAGTCTTTTTAATCGATGATTCGTCAAATTGAGTCCGTCCAGGCAGATAAAAAAATATATTTCCTGTCTGATTTTCATTTAGGCGTACCCACAGAGGAAGAAAGTCTGAAAAGAGAAAGAAAGATCATTCGCTTCCTTGATTCTATTACTTCACAGGCGCAAGCTATTTTTTTACTGGGCGATATTTTCGACTTCTGGTTTGAATACAAGCATGTTATTCCTAAAGGTTTTGTGCGTTTGCAGGGAAAGATTGCACAGATCACAGATGCGGGCATTCCGGTATATGTATACACCGGCAACCATGATCTGTGGATGTTTGGTTACCTGGATAAAGAATTAGGTGTAACAGTTTTTCACAATCCGGTGGATTGGGAAATTGGCGGCAAGAAATTTCTGATCGGCCATGGCGATGGGCTAGGGCCGGGAGACACGGTGTATAAGCTTACTAAAAAAGTATTTGTAAATCCCTTTTTTCAATGGGTGTTTAAAATGACACCACCCGCTATTGGCATGGGAATAGCAAAATTCTGGTCCGGTAAAAGTCGTCAGCATAATTCAGACGATCGGTTTTTGGAAGAAAAAGAGTTTTTGTGGCAATATTGTAAGCAGCAAAACGTCATTAAGGAAAGAGATTATTATATATTCGGGCATCGCCATCTACCGTTGGACCTAAAGGTTGGGGAGCATGCCAGATATGTAAATATCGGAGATTGGATTATCTTTAATACCTATGCAGAATTTGATGGCCATACGCTAAAGCTCATATCATGGAACGAATCAGCCGATTTACAATAGCCCTTTTTTTATTTTTATGTTATCACCTGAGTGATGCTCAGGTGTTAAAGGCATTAAACACAGTCAAGATTCCCGGACACATCGGCTGCATTTCTTCTGATCCATATGAATTTGTTTATTTATCGGATGTCAATGGAAATATTTATAAGATTGATTCGTTAGGTAAACAGTTTGTGATGGCATCACCTCCAAGACGCGGCCAGATCACATCTATTGAAGCCTATCGCAATGTCAATATATTTGTTTTCTACAGTGAATATCAGGTATATTATTATTACGACCGTTTTCTGAATCAATCACAATCATTAACATTTGCTAACACGGATATTGGTTTTGCGCGTATTGCAACACCATCCCTCGACCAGAATGTGTGGCTGGTAGATGATCAGGACTTTAGTTTGAAAAAATATAATTCAACCTATTTTTCAATAGATATAAAAACCCCCTTGGATCTCATTATTGATCCTGAACAGTACAATATGAATTTCATGCGCGAGTATCAGAATTTATTATTTATAAATGATGCAAACTCAGGTGTGTTAATATTTGATAACATGGGAAATTATAAAACCCGCATACCTGTGAAAGACCTTAATTATATTAGCTTTTCAGGCGATGATCTGGTCTATGTAAAAGATGGAAGTTTATATTTAATTAATATATATACTTATAAAGAACGGAAATATACAAATGCTTTATTGAAAGATGCAACTTCTGCAATCCTCATTAAAAACCAACTCTATGTCACCGTTAAGGATACTTTGTTTATATATTTTTTCAAAGAGAATTAATTAACTAGTAGGGGTAAAGTAATTTTGTATTGTCTTTAATATGATTTTATTTTAAGATTATTTTCAGGTACATCCATAAACAGTATTAATTAATACATATAATACAATGAAATATTTAATAAGCCTGTTAGCGTTTTTTGTTTTTAGTCTGACATATTCAAACGCTCAAACCAAATACACTGTATCGGGAAAGGTAGTAGATTCAACGGGAGCGCCGCTGGTAGGTGCAATTGTAAAAACAAGTGATGGCAGTGCAGGTACGGCTACTGATGGAGACGGCGTATTCAAACTTTTACTTCCTGCCGGGAAGCATACAATTGTTATTTCATATTTAGGATATGAAGAACAAAGTCAAACGGTTGTTGTAAGTAAGAATACAACTGTCAACGTCACAATGAAAGAAGATGAAGATGCAGCTCCTGAAATTGTTATTACGGATAAAGCGCCCAATGAAAATGTAACCGATACAAAGATGGGGGCAACAGAAGTAACAGTAGAAGAAATCAAAACATTGCCGGCTCTTTTTGGTGAAGTGGATATTGTAAAAAATATTCAGACACTGCCTGGTGTGCAGGTTGCGGGAGATGGTAATACCGGCTTGTATGTACGGGGTGGTGGTGCTGATCAGAACCTGATTCTTGTTGATGAGGCGCCTGTATACAATGCATCACATTTATTCGGGATCTTCTCGATCTTCAACGCGGATGCTGTAAAAAGCGCAGAGTTGCATAAAGCAGGTATTCCATCCCAATACGGCGGAAGATTATCTTCTTTACTGGATGTGAACCTGAGAGCAAGCAATGCAAAAAGATTTTCCGTACAGGGCGGTATCGGGATTATTGCAAGCCGTTTAACATTGGAAGGCCCGTTTGCGAAAGGTAAAGGTTCCTTTATTGTTTCTGGAAGAAGATCATATGCCGACCTGTTTTTATTATTGTCTTCTAATCCGGAAACGAGAAAAAATAAACTGTATTTCTATGACCTGAATGGTAAAGTAACTTACCAGTTCAATAAGAACAACAGCATGTACATCTCTTCTTATTATGGAAAAGATAAATTCAAATTCGGCGGCTTGTTTGCAAACGACTGGGGAAACTTTACAGTTACGGCCAATTGGAATCACATCTTTTCTGATAAAGTTTTCTTAAACACCATCTACACCCATTCAGAATACAGATACTTATTGGGTTTGGATTTTGGCGTACAGGCATTTGATTTTAAAACAGGCATCACAGAAAATTCAGTGAAACAGATTTATCAGTATGTGCCTTCACCAAGACACAATGTCATTTTCGGATGGTCAGTAACGCAACGTAAATACAATCCGGGAGAGTTTACGCCATCATCAGACAATTCAATATTCATCCCGACTATCCTGCCCAAGAATCATTCCCTCGAAGGAGCATTGTATGTATCCAACAAACAAAAGCTCACCGAAAATTTATCACTTGATTATGGATTGAGATTAAACATGTTTAACCTGATGGGTACAGGCACGATTTACAGCTATGGCGGAGATCCGGTGAATAGCCCGACAACAGATACGACCTATTATAAGAAAGGACAGGTTATTAAAACGTTCTGGGGATTGGAACCAAGGATTGCTGCGCGCTACATGCTGGATGAACAGTCTTCTGTAAAAATCGGTTTCAACAGAAATTACCAATACATTCACCAGATCTCAAATTCCTTGTCGCCGGTGCCATTTGATGTGTGGCAGCCAAGTAATGATTATTTCAAACCTGAAGCAGTAAATCAATATTCAGCAGGTTACTTCAGAAATTTAAAAGACAATACTTTTGAAACTTCCATTGAAGGATATTATAAATCCTATTCCAATTCCATTGACTTTATTGACAATGCAAACCTGATCCTGAATCCGCAGATTGAAACACAGGCTTCCATTGGTAAGGCATGGAGTTATGGTGCTGAATTCTTTTTGAAGAAAAAGAAAGGTAAGCTTACAGGCTGGGTGAGTTATACCTTGTCATGGAGCTACAAAAAAATAGATGGCATCAACAACGGTGAAAAATATTTTGCGGGCTATGACAGAAGACATAGTTTGAATGTAATCGGTTCGTATAAATTAACGGAACGTTTAACATTAGGCGGGCAGTTTGTATTCGGAACCGGCCGTCCGATCGGACTTCCAAACGGAGGTTATGCCATTGATTATTTCTGGCTGGGTGTTTATCCGGAACGTAATTCTTACCGTTTGCCAAGTTACCATCGTCTGGATGTTTCGTTAACACTGGATCAACGCAAAAAAGAAGGCCGCAGATGGGAAGGCAGCTGGAGCTTCTCGATCTACAACATATATGGCTTTGCCCATATCAACCCATGGACAGTTATTGCGCAGACAAATAAAGATACAGGAAACCAGGAGTATGTTGCTATTTACTTTCCGGCACCAATTCCATCTGTAACCTATAATTTTAAATTCTAATTAAGATGAAAAATATATTATTGATTTTAATTCCGCTTCTAACTTTCTCTTGTCAGAAGGTCATTGATATCAGCCCGAAGGCAGGTGAACAGAAAGTGATTATTCAAGGCTATCTGTTTGCGGATTCAACGGTTAAAGTAATTGTAACTAAATCGACCGATTATTTATCAACCACACCCCCGCCGCACATAGCGTCGGCAGTGATCACACTGAGTGACAACCATGGTGCTACTGAAGTACTGACATGGAACCCGATAAAAATGCAGCACGAATCTGCCACCATGAAAGGTGTAGTTGGTGATACTTATACATTAAAAGTTGAACTGGAAGGCAAGACGTACAACTCAACATCTGTGTTGCCGGATTTGTCGGATATTGATTCAATCACAGTAACCAAAGAGCCTGCTCAGCCACCGTTCATCGAGGAAGGTTATTATATGAAATTGTATGCAACGATTCCGGTAAATCAAAAATTGTATTATTTATTTAAAGGTTATGCAAATGATTCACTATTGAATGATGTCAATAATATTAACTACGCGAACAACGATAATCTGAATGGTGAGATCAAAGGTATCAATATGGGTTATGAATATGAAGTAGGGGAGGAAGCTAAACTGGAAATTTATTCTCTTACAAAAGCAGCCTATGATTTTTACAATGCTGCCAGTTTACAATTAAATAACGACGGAGGTTTCTTCTCAACACCGCCGGCAAACGTGCCGAGTATGTTTGATAACGATGCCGTAGGTTTATTTCAATGTTCTAAAATACAGGTGGCCAAAACAGAAGTATTGGCTCAATAGCGGATCACGGCTGGCGTAAGTACACGCAAAGATGTTGGTTCGCAGCGTACAATAATCATTTTATCCAACAGAACAGGGTCTCCATCAATGTGTGCAGGCCCTGTTTCATTTTTAGAGATTTCCAGCTGATGAAATAAAACATGCGTGATGTCTTTATCATCAGTAAGTTTTTTGGTGAACAGCTTGTAAATTTTTTCCAGCGCCTGAATCACGTTTACAGGTTTCATCAACACCAGGTTCAGTTGCTGGTCCGTAAGGGAAGCATCCGGCGCAATGAAAGCATTGTTCCCGAACTGGTTTGAATTGGCAAAAGATGTCAATAAAAATGTGCCGGTAATTTTTTCTTTGTTATCAACACGGATGGTAAGGAAATCACCTTTATACGAACGCACTTTCCGGATAAATGCTTTGGTATAGGTTTTTAATCCGCGTGTAGGTAATTCATCAAATACTTTACTTACCTGCGCATCAAGTCCGATGCCTGCAGTGCAAAAGAAAGGCTTGCCGTTTATATTGCCGCTGTCGATGGTTGTTATTACGAAGTTGTTCAGCAGGTCAATGGCTTTGGTAACATCCAACGGAATCTGCAAATGCCTTGCGAGGCCGTTGCCTGAACCCATCGGTATAATGCCCAGGCTTGATTCGGTATATAAAAGCGAAGAAGCGATCTCATTCATGGTACCATCGCCGCCTACAGAAATAATGTAAGGGATTTTATGCTGAACAGCTTCAGCGGCAATCTCGCGCCCATGCCCCGCGTAACGCGTAAGCACGATCCGGATTTTATTTTTTTCAACCCTTAATGTCTGGTATATCAGCTCAGGAATATTTTGTTTCTGCGCCGTCCCTGAAATCGGATTGATGATGAATAAGAACTGAATATCTGAATGGAGGTCCTGCATGCGGCGTAAAGATAGGAATGTTGGCGGGAATTATAAATTATGAATGGTGAATTATAAATTATGAATATTCCCGGCGCTAGAATTAGCGTAGCGGTGACTGGTGACCATTATTCAGTAATCATTGACTACATTATTAAATGCTCTTCTCTAATAACCGATCACCCGTTGTCTTTTTCATTGTCTAGTACCTAGTAACTAATACCTGACAACTAGGTATTTCTAACTGTCTACTGACCACTATTTTTTCTTATCTTGTATGCCACAAACATTGTATAGGCATTTGTAATGGCTGAAATTTCTAAAAAGAAAATCGTTTATAAGATCGGTAAACCTTTGCGCAAGTACCTGCACCAGTTTGATCGTGAACAGAGGGTGCCACTTTCTTACCAGGATCTGACGCGTTTTACAAGCCGTATTTCCCTGAAAGACCGCAATGGGAAAGATACCCTCTGGGATAGTGTCTATTACAGCAATGCTGATATGGCAGAGATTTACGACGGACTGAAAAGGATCTATGCGATCCTTAAGATCGGTGGAGATTTAAGCGTTACAGAACATTTGTTCATTGACCGTATCGACCTTTGTGTGTACGGGAACACCAAGCCTTTCCGTGTGCGGGTAGTGAACCGGATCAACGACAACTACGATTATTTTTATGTGAAGGTGGCGGATGCATCGCGCGTGTATGGCCTGGAGCTGGAGCATATCCTTTCGCCCAACAACATCAGCTATTTGATTGATGGCGATACACTGATTGAAGATCACATTGTCGGTATTCCCGGCGATATGTTCATCAAACAATATCTGCAGTTAATGAACCTGAATAAGATTCGCCTGGCCAAGGAGTTTGTAAAGTTTAACGAACGCTGCTTTATCCGTTTGCTGGGTGATATGCATTCCAGCAATTACGTGATTGAGATGACCCCCGACTTTGAAGAGTTCCACTACCGGCTGCGGGCGATTGATTTTGACCAGCAGTGTTATGAAGGCGCAAAATGGGTCTATCTGCCCCAGTTCTTTAAACAAAATAATGCGCTGATTGATATTGTAAAGGAGGTTTTGAGCGAAGAAAGTATCCAGCAGTACCAGTTAGAGGAGCGTGCCATGATGGCTTCGCGTTTACGGGCAAATAAATACCGGATCAAAGGACTTTGGGATGCCGTTATCCAGGATACGATAGCCCCGGAATCGCATGTGGAAAAATTGAAAAACGAGCTGGCAAAACACTACAATGACCCTGATTTTCTGAAGTGTAAGCAAATGGGTGCCATCATCCGGACGAGCTTATACCGCCTGTTAAAAGATACCCGCGTGCGTAAAAAATAGCTTTTTTCGCAGGGATACTTGTTTCCGAACAGAAAGATATGTACTTTTGCACTCCCCAATAAGGGAACTGGCCTTGTAGCTCAATTGAATAGAGCATCTGATTACGGCTCAGAAGGTTTCAGGTTTGAATCCTGACAAGGTCACTAAGTCACGCATACCGCGTGACTTTTTTTTATGTCTTTTTGAAGCCCTCATCTACACCATCAGTTACTTCCCTGTAAGAAATCGCATAAATGATCATTTAATAAAATAATCATTTATGAAAGCTGTAGCGTCAATCTTTTTCTTAATAATCTTTTCAGGCTGTGGAGTAAAAAAAGATAACAGTATAAATCGAGAAGAGTCTTTAAAAAATAAAACAGAAGGTGAGTTTTATCCGATTGATTCGGCACTATTTGAAGATCCTTGTAAGAAAGAAGTTGCCGATGCAATTACTTATCGGGGAACGATCTCCTACCAAATCAAAGATATGGCTGTTGCAGAAAAGAAAATGACACAAATACTGGAAGTAATCCATGCGGGTGATCCCGAAACAAGAAATGAAGAGATGCAGAATGGAGTATTGCGTAAAAGGTTTGAATATAATATTCCCGCAGAATCTTTTCTTGCCCTGGAAAAAAAGCTTGACTCCGTATTAGGAAGACCGGTTTATAAAAATATTAATACGAACGAAATAAGTAATGAATATCTGTTTGAAAATCTGGCAGAAGAACAGCAGACCTATAAGATATGCGTCGCCAGATATAATAATACACATACACCATTTCAGGAAAAGAATGAATTATTACTCCAGATCAAAAGCAGC
>NZ_JBQCDF010000104.1:0-10786 GCF_051961495.1 Cytophaga sp.
GAACACAATACCGATCTGTTATTTTTTATCACAATGAACAACAGAAAAAGGAAGCTGAATTTTATAAACATAAATTAGATTCTGAAAAAGTATTCGCAAACCCGATCGTTACTGAAATTACAGCTTTTGATAAATTTTATCCGGCAGAAGATTATCATCAGAACTACTATAATGAACATGGTGCACAGCCTTATTGCATGTACATCATCAGACCAAAGCTTGAAAAATTCAAGAAAGTTTTTGCTGACAAATTAAAATAGATTTCTAACAAACTTGTACCTTTAATTTAACTCTAACATAAAAACTATGAAAGCACTTTTATCTATTACAGTTTTTTTAATGACCATTTGTTTTTCCTTTTCGCAGACAGCTTTTGAAGGAACCATAAAATGGAGTATGGCCATGACTACTGCTGCAGGCAAGAGCCCGGCGGGGACGCAGTTATCTGAAAAAGAAAAAGCCGACCTCAATAAAAATATTGCTGAAATGGAAAAGCAAATGAATGATCCTCAAATGAAGGCTATGTTCGAAAGCAATCCTCAAATGAAAGAAACACTTGAAAAACAGCTTGAAGTAATGAAAGCGATGCAAGGAGAGGGCGGTGTAAATAATTTATTGCCTAAATCCTATACAATCAAAGTAAAAGACGGGAGCTCATTAACTACAGTTGATGGAGGAATAACAGCTTCTCTGGGTGATATTTTATATCAAAAATCCACTGATAAAACATACTATATAAAAAGAGATTCCAAAACGTATTCTGTAGCACCCAAGACACCCGCTAAAACAAACGACAGCAGCGTTGTTACTGTTACAGCAACAACAGAAACAAAAAAAATTCTGACATACAATTGTACAAAGTATGTAGTAACCATTACTCAAAAAGGGCAGAAGCAAGTTATGAATCTATGGGCAACAAAAGATTTAAAACAATACGATGTAAAGTCATTTCAGATTTCATATGCCGGTACACATTCTTTTTCAGAAGCATTCAAAAAAATCAACGGAGTTGTTTTAGGAATGGAAATGACTCATGAAGGACAGACAATGAAGATGGAAGTAATAGAATTAAAAGCCGGAACTTTGCCAGCTTCAGACTTTGTGATTCCTGCAGGTTTTAAAGAAGTTCCTTACACGCATTAATAGATCTCTATTCTTGAATTTAAACATTTCGTGTTTACACTTTTTATGAAATACCTGTACCTGCTTTCTTTTTTATTTGCCGTTACATCAGTTGTAAGTGCCCAGACAAAACCTTTTGAAGGTACCATGACCTGGACATGTACAACTGATGTAATAGATTCAAAGGAAGTCGAAAAATACCAGAAGCAGATTATTCGCGAAGATAATTCTGAGATCAATCAGTCTATTGCAGAGCTGGAACAACAGTTAAACGATCCGGAAATGCAGTATTTATTGCTGGAAAATCCAACAGTGAAAAGCAACATGCAAAAAAGATTGAATGATTTAAAGGCCACACAAGCAGCCAATCTTGAAAGTGAAAACAATGCCAAAAATATATTCCCAACCTCGCTGGTTATTTACCTGAAGAATAATAACTCTTATACCAAGATCGAAGGGGGCAGCCTGGCTAAACTTACCGGAAATATGCTGTATCTGGATTCCACCGAAACTACTTATTTTATTAAAGATGATATTAAAACCTATGCCGTATTAAGCGATTCGACTAATATGAATAGGTATGATTCTATTATAAGCATTACCAAAACGACCGATTCTGTTGTAATTTTAAAAAGACCCTGCGTTAAATACATTCTTGTTACCAAAGAGGATTCAGAGATCAATACAAGTTATATCTGGATCACAAAATCTATCCCTTCTATGAATGACGCCAGTTTCAGATCTATTGGCTTTGTTGACGGGAATCTGCATCACGAAGCATTTGTTCAGTTCGAAGGTGGGATTCCTTTAAAAATAGTAATCTTTGAAAAAGGGTTTCAACTGTCCATGGAAGTGAGTGATATTTCTCCATCCCTGTTAGCAGATTCACTTTTTACTATTCCTGCAAAATATAAACACGCTGTCTGGGGATATTGATCCATTATGCAAGCCATCATAAGCAATAATCAGGAGCATTATCAATTTGAGCATATCAACAAAATTGATTCTGTATCACATTTAGTAACAGGTAAAAACCCGTCAATAAAGAGGGGTTTCATTGACGGATTGAATTATGGTTTGCATGTACCCGACAATGCCGAAGTTGTGCTCCAAAACAGACGGGAATTATTGCTACATTTTAATTTACCTGGTGCAGCAGGTGTTATACCAGAACAAACTCACAGCTGCAACATTGCAATCGTTACGCATGAAAACGCTGATCAGGTATTTAAAGACACCGATGCTTTAATCACCAATCAGAAAAATATAATCATTGGAGTGCTTTCTGCAGATTGCGTACCTGTTTTATTGGTTGATCCGGTAAAGTACGTTGTTGCTAGTATTCATGCCGGATGGAGGGGAACCGTAGCAGAGATCGGTGCTAAAACACTTTTTAAAATGAATCAAATTTTCGGTAGTCAATCGCAGGATATTATTGCCTGTATAGGTCCATCCATTTCTCAGAAAAATTATGAAGTAGGAAATGAAGTTGCCAGACAATTCCGCACTGGCAGCCAAAGGAAGATTGATGATCATAAAACCTGTATTGATCTCTGGAAAGAAAACAAAGATCAATTAACAGATGCAGGTGTTCTTACAAAGAACATTGAAATTGCCGGATTCTGTACCTTTGCAGAAACTGATAAATTTTATTCAGCAAGAAGAGAAACGATTAATACCGGAAGAATGGGAAGTTTTATTGCCATAAAATAATTACTTACCCAG
This sequence comes from Cytophaga sp., assembly GCF_051961495.1. Classification (NCBI taxonomy): domain Bacteria; kingdom Pseudomonadati; phylum Bacteroidota; class Cytophagia; order Cytophagales; family Cytophagaceae; genus Cytophaga; species Cytophaga sp. The sequence goes on from NZ_JBQCDF010000104.1 coordinate 2,848, forward strand.
CAAGTCATCCCATTTTACTGTAGCTCCTTTTGATTTCGTTTTCAACTGCTCGTACGCGGCCTGAATTTTTTTCCTGAAAGCCCACACCGTATTTTTGTTTAGGCTCAGCAGGTCTGACAATTCTTCCAGCGTTTTTGATTTACCCAAACGGATCGTATCGTACACAATATAAAATGCTTTATCCATAGGAATGCGTATTCCATGGAAAAGTGTTTCGGCAGTAACACTTTCTACGTGTTTGCAGGAAGTGCATTTCCGTGTAAAAGGAGAGGTGTGCGTGATGAAACGATCATGTCCGCATTTCTTACAGATGAAACCATCGTGCCATTTTATATTCTCGAGGTAACGCAAACACGTAGCTTCATCAGGGAATAATTCCTTGAATTTTTCAGTACTCAGTTCTTCGTCCGATAAACGTGCCTTAACCTCTTCCTGTACCTGCTTTTTCAGTTGCCAGTTGTCGACGTCAAGTTTAATGTTCATTTGATTCAGATCTTCAACCAACTTGGAAAGGTTTGAATTGAAGACACTGAGTTCGTCTGTTTTGTTCTGCAAATCCAATGTACGGGCAGCAACTTTAGATTCTAATTGCGTATTTACGGTTTCCAGTATACGTTCTTTCTCCTTAAGTTCCACAATAAGAGCTGTTTTCAACTGTTCATTCTCTGTTAACTGAATAATTGAGCGTTGCTGAAACAATTCACGTTCATGTCTTTCAATACGAATACGATCGCCTAAGGCGAGTGATAAAATTACTACTTCAATTACAAATCCGAAGTTAAAGCTATAAACAGTAAACAAAGTAACAGGTACAAGATCCAGTGTTCTCAAAACAAATATGAAGAAGCTGATCAGGATCATTGTGTACCCAAGAATGAAAAACCGTGCGGACTTTTCCCCTTTAAAATAGATAAAGTAGGAGGTTATGTAAATTAAAATAAATGGAATCAGATATAGAAATGGATAATAGTTCTGAGTTTTAAAGATCAATCGTTCGATAAAAAAGACAATCACATAAACTACGTAAAACAGAATAATCAGATAACTGATCTTCTTGGCATGAATACTCATTTTCAAAAAAGAAAAAGAGTACAGCATGAAAGCACTTAAGAGAAATAGAGGCGCGGCCATCATGATCAGCTGATTGAGGGCAGGAGAGTCTGGCCAGAGGTATTGAAAACCTAACCCATCTTCAGAAAAGGAGTTGAATGCACAACCGATTGTATATAATACATAAAACAAATAAACCCGTTCACGAATATTGAAGAAAATGAACAGGTTATATATGGCCATGATCAATAATATTCCATAAAAAAGTCCGAGCATTATGTATTCCCTTAGTGCATAAAAAGAGGAAAAACTTTCTTCCCTTACTGTTAACGCCAGACTGGAATAATTTTTCGAATTCAGCAATGCATAGAACGTCGTGACAGAATCCTTAGGTAAAAACGTCTTGAACACATAGTTTTTATGCTGAAATTCTTTATTCTTAAATGGCAGATCATAACCCACCATTTTTAATGTATCGTATTTTCCTGAAGAATTTGGCCCGAAGAAAATCAAGTTTGAAATATGTGGATCCAGAAACTCGACTATCGATCTTTATTCATAATCGGTATTTTTTAATCTGAATCGTACCCAATAATTAACATTTACCGGTGGTTTATAATAAATATCCTGGGAAACTTCTTTAAAGAAAGAATCGTATTTACCTGAAATTACTGCAGCATGATCGGCCACCCCAACACGATCTACAAAATAATCGAGCTGATTTGCTCTTAATACAAGGTTCTCCTGTGCCCCTAAAGTAACAGATTCCTGCGCGGCTAAATCTATGTTTATTGATAAAAAAACATAAATAAAGCTAAAAAAATAAAATGTGGTATTAAAATAGTATTTCACTCTTTGAACCATATCAAAAGTATTGATATTCAGTATTTATATGTGGTAACAAATTACGAAAAGAACAAAACAAAATCCAAGAAAACGGTCGCTATTTTTAACAAAAGTACTCAAAATCAGAACACCTTTTACCTAAAACAGGTATTATTGTTTAAATGTTAAAAAATATGAGAAAAATAAGCCTTTTAATAACAGCTTTCTTTATCCTGACCTTGCAAAGCATTGCTCAAACCGGTGCAGGTGATGATTTTGAATCATATAACAGTACTAATCCTTTAAGCCCGACTTGGACGAGTACTAGTCAATATTCACTATCCATCTATAAATCAGGAAATAACAACCAATTATTAGTTAATTGCAATAAAGCTGGAGTTAATTATGGAGGCTTTCCATATTCTTTTTCAAGTATTGATGTTACAGATAAGCCATATCTCTCAATTAAAGTAAAATCCGGAACGAGTTTTACCTTGCGGATAGATATGATAGATGCAGCAGGAAGAAGTACAAATCAGTTACCTATAACTCAAACTGTAAAAGCTGACAATCTGAATTATTATGATTATTTTTTCGATTTTTCAGGACGTTTTTATCAACAATATGGCACTAATAATGGTGTTGTAAATTCTGCCCAGATCACAAAGATACTAATTACTGTAAATCCGGCAGCTCCAGGAACACCTGGTTATACAGGATCATTTATGATAGATAGTGTTATGATTGGTTCACGGGTAAATACTGCCGATATTCCTGTTGGTTCACAAGGTATCAAAATCAATCAAGTAGGTTTTTTTAAAGATGGATATAAACGAGCTGTTGTGAGTGGCGCTTCCACTACAACTCCTAAATTTTATATTGTTAAAGATGATCTTTCAGATACTTTATGGGAGGGCAACTTACAACCAAGCCAGACTTGGGCATATTCAGGTGAATCTGTCAGAATTGCAGACTTTTCGGGATTTAATATTCCAGGAAAATATAAAATGCGGGTATCAGGAATTACTACACCATCTTATACATTTACAATCAGTGAAACAATTCTAAATGGGCTCTCAAAAGGAAGTATAAGAGGTTTTTATTATCAGAGAGCATCAACGGCTATTCCGGCAACCTATGGTGGAATCTGGGCCAGAGCGGCTGGTCATCCGGATAAAACTGTTTACATTCACCCTTCAGCTGCTTCACCAGGTAGACCGGCAGGAAGTGTTATAAGTTCACCAAAAGGCTGGTACGACGCAGGAGATTATAATAAATACATTGTTAACTCTGGTATTTCCACTTATACCTTACTTGCATGTTACGAACATTTTCCTACTTATTATGATACTTTAAAACTCAACATTCCGGAAAGCAATAATAATTTGCCGGATGTACTGGATGAAGCATTGTGGAATCTTCGGTGGATGCTAACGATGCAGGATGCTGATGGAGGTGTATACCACAAACTTACAAATGAAGATTTTGATCAAACTGTAATGCCTGCAGACGCAACAAACAAGCGTTACGTAGTAAAAAAATGTACTCCGGCAACCCTTGATTTTGCTGCTGTTATGGCTCAGGCTTCCAGAATTTTCATTAATTACAATTCTGAATTACCCGGCTTTGCAGATTCCTGCATCAAAGCTTCTGTAAAAGCTTATGAATGGGCAATCTATAATCCTGCCATATATTATAACCAATCAGCATTACCTGAACCTGCAATTAATACAGGTGTATATGGAGATGGAAATGCTTCAGACGAATTCATTTGGGCTGCATCAGAACTATTTACCACCACTTTAAAAAAGTGGTATTACTTAGATAAAGTTGAGCCTAGTCTTCCAAGAAACTGTGACAGACCTGACTGGCCAAATGTTTATACCTTAGGTTTCATTTCAATGTCTCATAACAGGGTAAACATCGTAGACTCGCTTCCGAATGTTTCTGATACAACGATGTTGATGAAAAAGGTGATTTCATATGCAGATAGTTTAATTAAATGGTCTTTATCATCTCCTTATGGAATTGTAATGGGAGGAAAATCAGGAGACTTTGGCTGGGGAAGCAACTCTGTTGCTGCTAATCAGGCGCTGGTATTGATCCAAGCATTTAATTATACAAAAGACAGTACTTATCTGAAGGGAGCACTTTCTAATCTGGATTACTTAATGGGACGAAATGCTACAGGCTATTCATTTGTAACCGGATTCGGATCAAAGCCATCAAACAATATCCACCACAGGCCATCACAGGCGGACGGTATCGCTGCAGCAGTACCGGGCTTGCTTGCAGGCGGACCGAACTCAGGCCAAAATGATAATTGTCCTGGTTATCCTTCTTCCTTACCAGCACTTTCTTATGTTGACAGCGACTGTAGCTATTCAACCAATGAAATTGCTATCAATTGGAATGCTCCGCTGGCATATATTTCAGGAAGTTTACAGAGTATCTTCTCTGGTATTGAACCCGAAGCTAAATCATATGAAGTTTCCGTTGTTACTGCAAATCAAAATGCTGTTCTGAAGAACATAAAAATTAATCTGTATCCAAACCCGACTTCATCAAGTCTGTTTATTGTGAAGCCATTTGACCTGGTTGAAGAGCCTGCTATTATTGACCTGAACGGAAATGAATTCCCGGTAACTGGCAACTGGACTGGCGATACATTTGAAATCAATACATCAAATTTAAAAAATGGTGTATACCTGATTCGTCTCCAGGGTGAAAACGGTGCGGCTGTGCAGAAATTCAATGTCATCAAATAATTGCTACAGTTAAGCACGAAAGATCCGTTAAAAATATTTTTCGTGTTTAACTAATTAACCTATACAGTTAAGCAATTTATTTTTTAATCTGTTGAAGTAAAAAAGACCGATGCGCAAATCGGTCTTTTTTTGTTTATAATGAAAAAAAACAAAGAAACACACCTGCTGTCTTTGTAGTTAGCAAATCCTGCTCTATATTCGAAGATTGTTTGTTTTAAACGAAAGTAATTTTATGGCAGGTGGTTCTTCAACTCATATCTCTTCTCATTCTTCTTTAGATCCGAATGCAAAATACACAGCAGCTATTGCATTGATGGCCACATTATTTTTTGTGATCGGTTTCATTACCGTTTTAAATGATGTGCTTATTCCTATCATGAAAAGTACGTTTGATTTTAAAGACAATGAAAACTGGAAACTCTTATTGATCCAGTTCAGCTTCTTCATGGCTTATGGCTTGCTATCTATTCCGGGAGGTAACCTGATTAAAAAAATCGGCTATAAAAAAGGTACCATTTATGCTTTATTGATTGTAGCGTTTGGTCTGCTGTTGTTTTATCCGGCATCCGAATACGCTTCATACGGATTATTCTTATTGGCATTATTTATTGTCGGCAGCGGGTTTGCCATTCTGCAGGTAGCCATCAACCCATACCTGATTTCTCTGGGCACACCGGAGACTGGCGCTGCTCGCCTGAACCTTGGCGGTGCTCTGAACTCAACTGCTACAGCAGTTGGCCCGATTTTCGGTTCATTCTATCTGCTGAATGAATGTATCATGACAAAAACAGAAACGCTTGCAACGACCCGTAGCCTCTATGTTGCCATAGCTCTATTGATCATTGCTATAACAGCATTCATGTGGTTCATGAAACTTCCTAAGTTGTCTATCGAAAATGAAAAAGATGAAGTACTAACAGGAAGTATTTTTGAATTCAGGCATTTGCTTTTTGGCGCCGGAGCCATCTTCTTTTATGTAGGAGCAGAAGTAGTTATCGGAAGCTTACTGGTTGTATATTTAAAATCAGATACCATGGGAAATATTCCTGAAAAGTTTGCAGCCAGCCTGGTTGCCTATTACTGGGCAGGAGCTATGATCGGCCGTTTCATGGGAAGCAAGGTCACACAAAAAGTTGCAACACACACAGCTCTTGCCTTTGTTGCCATTGTTGCATTTGCATTGATCTTTCTAAGCATGACAGATTTTATGATTCATAATAAAATTACCGTGCCGGTTATTAATATGGGTGAAGATTGTACAACGATGGAGTTTTATTTTAACTTCAAACCGATCATTGTGCCTTTGGCAGCTGTATGTTTATTGCTGATCGGCTTATTCAATTCCATTATGTGGCCAAGTATATTTCCGCTGGGTATTGCCCGCTTAGGAAAATATACCAGCCGTGCTTCCGGATTAATGGTCACCATGGTTGCCGGCGGTGCGCTTGTTACAATACTTCAAGGTATACTGGCAGATCATGTTGGTTACCGATACAGCTTTGCGTTATGCCTGGTATGTTATGCCTATATCATTTTCTTTGCTATAAAAGGTTATAAACCTGTCAAAGCCGCCGATAACGAAACCGGAGAAATTGTTGAAGCCTGATCCAGGTTCGACTTAAACTTCATTGAAAAATTAATTCCATGCATTCATATACCCGCATACCATTTCATCTTTTACTTCTCTTTTGTCTGGTAAGTTTTACGAATCAATCCGTATCGCCACGTTTTCAGCAGGTGATTGACAATACGGCAAACCAGGCAGTCAAAACCCAGTTAGAGCTTTATCAAAAAGGCGGTATTGAAAAAACGGTAAATATTGACAGCTATTCTGTTGAAGGGGTGATCGCCTATGCGAAAACGTTCATCGGAACACCGCATGTAATGGGCGGTACAACAAAAAAGGGGATAGATTGTTCCGGGCTGGTTATGGTTGTACATAAAAAGTTCGGAGTCATACTGCCTCATTCGTCCCATGAACAGGGTAGGTATGGCACCATCGTTCCTTCTAAAGATTCTTTGCAAAAAGGCGACCTGCTGTTTTACTACAGTTCCTATAACAGTGCTAATTTTATCACACATGCCGGCATATACCTGGGCGATGGCACTTTCATACATGCTTCCAATAAAAGCGGAGTTATTATTACCAATACATTTGACAGCTACTGGAAAGAAAAGTACCTCTTTGCCACAAGATTTAAGAATTAATTCTGCGTACTTGCCTACATACAGGCTTCTAAATAGTTATCTTCTTGAGGTTTATCGCTTAAACCCGTTAAAACTGCTGATTATTTGTTATCTTTACTTCCAAATAAGAAGAAACATTTAACATTACATCATTGACATTTAGCGATTTTAATTTTAACGCTGGTTTACTGGATAGCCTAAGCTCCATGGGCTTTAATAAACCAACGCCGATACAGGAGGAATCCATCCCCGTGATTCTGTCCGACAAGGATCTGATGGCCTGCGCACAAACAGGTACCGGTAAGACAGCCGCTTACATGCTGCCTATCCTGCATAAGATCATAGAGTCAAACTCTGATGGTTTGAATACACTTGTACTTGTTCCTACACGAGAGCTTGCTATTCAGATTGATCAGCAAATCGAAGGCTTTTCCTATTTCATCAATGTAAGCTCCATTGCTGTATATGGAGGCGGAGATGGAGCAACATGGGATCAGCAGCGCAAAGCGCTGACTGACGGAGCCAACATTGTCATAGCGACTCCCGGCAGATTGCTGGCACAGCTGCAATCAGGCACTGCAAATTTAAAACAGATCAAGCATCTTGTATTGGACGAAGCAGACCGTATGCTGGACATGGGTTTTTATGATGACATTATTCGTATAATCAATTATCTGCCTGCCGACCGCCAAACAATTATGTTCTCAGCTACCATGCCTGCAAAGATGCGTGCATTGGCAAATAAACTGATGAAAGATCCGGTTCAGGTGAACATTGCCATCTCTAAACCTGCAGAAGGTATTTTGCAGCAGGCATACCTGGTCTACAACGAACAGAAAAATAAATTAATCAAGCACATACTTTCAACCGGAAATTATAATAGCATCATCATCTTCTCTTCTACAAAAGAACATGTAAAAAAACTTGAACGTGATCTTTCCAGTATGGGCTTTAGCCTCAAAGGGTTTCATTCCGATCTGGAACAGGAAGAACGTGAAGAGATCATGCGGGCCTTTAAAAGCCGTCAGTTGCAATTATTAATCGGTACGGATATTCTTTCAAGAGGTATTGATATCGACGGAATTGATCTGGTTATTAATGCAGAAGTT
>NZ_JBQCDF010000105.1:0-2023 GCF_051961495.1 Cytophaga sp.
GAAAAGTACCGCCCCAGCTTTGAAACGACTCGCTTAGGTCGCCTCTGTAGGAGGTGCCGCCGAAGCCCAGTGTCAGGAAAAGATTTTTACTCTGTACCTGAGCGGTGCTGTGAACAGTAAGAAAACCTGTAAGAATAAAAAGAAAAATATACCGCATAATTGATCTTATTGGGTCTTCATTTTTTCCATAATGTCTTCTAAAATATCAACCTGGATTTCCTGTATTTCAAGCATCCGTTTATTCTGGTTAATCATAAGATAATCCAGTTTTTCATGAAGCAATTTAATTTCCAGTTCGGCTTTTAAATTGATCTTATATTCATATTCGTTTCGCATGCGATCTTTTTGTTCGCGTCTGTTCTGGCTCATCATAATGATCGGGGCCTGAATAGCTGCAATACAGGATAGAATCAGGTTCAGTAAAATAAACGGGTAGGGATCAAAAGGGTTTTGTGTGAAGGCAACGATGTTGATCAGCATCCATATCACCAGGAATGAAAAAAACGCAAGGATAAATGTCCAGCTGCCGCCAAATTCAGCGATCCTGTCTGCTACACGCTGGCCAAACGTTAATGAGTCATTCAGATTAGGTTCTATATTATCAGAGAGAATCTGGTTTCGGGTGATTGATTCAACCACTTCTTTTTCCAGACTGGAAAGTTCACGGTTCTCACTGTTGATGATATTTTCCAGATCCTTTTTCCGGTAATTATTTAATGCCGTCAGTGAAATATATGCTTCAGGTGTCAGGTCAGGGAAATCTTTTTTAATGAGTTCATACAAAGAAGGGCGAATGAAATCGGCCTGATAGCATTCATTTTTAGGAAACTCTTTTTTTGTTATATGACAAATGACTTTATCCATGGCGTGCAAGGTAGAGTAGAGGTATAAAAAAAGTCCCGCTTTAAGCGGGACTTTTTTTAGTTAGATTTTAGAGAAATCAAATGTTTCAAGGAAGGCAGTGGTAAACTTGCCTGATCTGAATTGCGGATCATCCATTAACTTAATGTGGAATGGGATTGTTGTTTTCACACCTTCAATCACAAACTCCTGTAAGGCACGTTTCATACGGTCACAAGCTTCATCACGCGTAGGCGCGTTTACGATAAGCTTAGCGATCATTGAATCGTAATTTGGAGGAATTGTATAACCCGTATAGCAATGGCTGTCTACACGCACTCCAAAGCCGCTTGGCATATGGAAGTTTGTGATCTTACCCGGTGAAGGGCGGAATCCGTTTGAAGCATCTTCCGCATTGATTCTGCATTCAATAGAATGACGAAGCGGCAAGTGGTTTTTCTTTTCAAGCTTTTCGCCTGCGGCAACTTTAATCTGCATTTTAACCAGATCTACGCCAGTTACTTCTTCTGTAATGGTGTGTTCAACCTGGATACGCGTATTCATTTCCATGAAATAGAAATCGCCGTGTTTGTCAACAAGAAATTCAATTGTGCCGGCACCTTCGTATTTAATAGATTTGGCACCTTTTACAGCAGCTTCACCCATTTTAGTACGTAAACGTTCAGTAATAACCGGAGACGGAGTTTCTTCAACCAGTTTCTGGTGACGTCTCTGGATAGAGCAATCTCTTTCAGACAAGTGAACAACTGTACCGTATTTATCGCCTAATAACTGAACTTCAATGTGACGAGGTTCTTCAATGAATTTTTCAAGGTATAAACCATCGTTACCGAAAGATGCTCCAGCTTCCTGTTTTGCATCGTTCCAGGCTTTTTCAAATTCCCCATCGTTGCGGATAATACGCATCCCACGGCCACCACCACCGGCAGTTGCTTTCAGGATCACAGGGTATTTTACTTTATTTGCTAATTTGATACCTTCTTCAACGGTACTCAGCAATCCATCAGAACCCGGAATACATGGTACGCCGGCTTTTTTCATGGTATCTTTTGCTGAAGCTTTATCACCCATGGAGTTGATCATGTCTGCACTTGCACCAATGAACTTAATTCCATAGTCTGCACACACCTGAGAGAATTTGGCATTTTCAGATAAGAAGCCA
>NZ_JBQCDF010000106.1:0-17796 GCF_051961495.1 Cytophaga sp.
CCATGTTTTAAGAAATGGCGTCCATAATTCGTGGATTATTTTTTTATCCTGCGAGATCGAGGCATTACCGGAAAGGTGCATGAATTTTGAATGCTGGCTTTGCTGGAAGTATAATTGTACAAAATTGTTCTGTTCAATTTCTTTGTTCTGACGACTATCAGTGGCACTTAAAAACCATATATTTCCCTGTTCATCTACTTTCTGAACAGTCATGGGCCTAGCAGAACCTTTACTACCTTCGGAAGTATAAAAAAAGCACGTATGGTCTTTCGCTATCTCTTTTATTTTTTTTACAGAATCGGTATCAGATAAATCTTTATGATTCTGTTCTTTTTGGTTTTTGTCTATGCTGTTCATATGAATACGATTGAAAGTTGGTGTATTCAATTTGAATCATTTGAATAAAAAATGCTTTACATGAAAATAGGTTTAAGTTACATGATAATCCTGAATTCGCTGCTGATTCGATGGATAAAGGGGGAATTGATATAAAAAATAAAAAATCCACCTGGATATTGAAAATTCACAGGTGGATTTTGTTTTAACTGATATGAATGATTAGCAGTCGATATGCGGGCACTCGTGTTTTTTTCTATGCTTTTCCTGCTTTTTGATTCGTTTGTCGGTGGAAGACTTTTTAGGGTTTCCCGGAGTAGCAGTATTCCCCAAACAGCCGGAGGAAAGGATGCAGCCTAAAATCGATAGGACAATAAATTTTCTCATAATACTATAAATAATATGAATTATACAATTCAATATACAGAAAAAAATCTTAAATTGGAAGTACATTTTAACATTCTGAAATTTGAAACCTAGAGCCAAATATATTTTTTTAGATTTTGCGCTGCTAACTGTCTTTTTAATGGTTTTCACCGGGTGCTATAAAAAAGATTTTAGCGAGCTGAAATTAGCCAATGCTTCGCCGGAGTATTTATATCCGTTAATAGATGCTGAATTGTCACTGAAAGATATTATTGACCCATCTAAAAAGAAACTCAATATTCTGGAAGATGCGGATGGTTTTTACACATTCATTTATTACCAGGATCTGGTTGATCAATACATTACAGATCTGTTGAAAATTAAAGATATTAATCTGTCTCAATCAGTATCATTAACATCTACTGAAGTTTCCGGTTTACCGGTATCAAAAACCATTTCGCACAATTTTTCGAATTCATTTACGCTGGCTGCTTCCAATGGCGAGCAGCTGAAACATGTGCAAATCAAATCCGGATCCATACCTTTTAATGTATCATCAACATTCAAGCACAACGTTCAGTTAACAGTTACATTTCCATATATTAAAAAGAATAATCTGGCAGTAACAAAAACAGTATCTCTTAACTATACCGGTGGCTCTTCCGTCAATATTGTGGATTCAATAGATTTGTCCGGGTGCACCATTGATCTTTCTGAAAATGGTACAAAGACAAATACTATATCTTATGATGCGGTATTAAAAGTTACCTATATCAGCGGCAATTCAATTACCGCAGCACAAAAAATAACATTTTCAACAGGCATAAAAAATATAGCCTATTCGTATGCTGATGGTTATATAGGTAAATATTCAGTTACTATTCCGTATGATTCTGTAGCCATTGATATATTCAGTAATGCTTATGCAGGCAATGTTTTTTTTACGGATCCTAAGGTGCGGGCCATAATCGGAAATTCGATCGGTGCCGAGTCAACCGTTAAAATCAATCAACTGGTAAGTTCTTCCAATATCACCGGTACTACAGTTATAACAGGTTCCCAGATCAATACAAATATTCCGGTTCTTTATCCATCACAAGCTGAACTTGGACAAACAAAAACCACGACTATTCAGCTGGATAAAACCAACTCAAATGTGCAGACGGTTTTTAATCCTGCTCCGGATAAAATATTCTATCAGATGTCTGCAGTCTTAAATCCTGCAGGTGTCGCATCGAATTATGTTACAGATCAAAGCAAATTGAGTATCCGTGGGGAAGTTGAAATACCAATGGAAGGAAAAGTTACCAAATTTGTTTTGTTGGATACCATTCCGGATTTAACCTTTCCTTCAGGAGACATTACAGGGAACGGGAACGATGTTACCATCATCAGTGCTGCGTTCAATATCGGGATGGTGAACGGATTTCCGCTTAATTCAAATGTACAGTTGTATTTTATAGATGATCAAAACAGGGTCATCGACTCATTATTTTCAACACCGCACTTAATTCCGGCAGCTTCTGTAGATGGAAACGGAAAAGTAACAGCTCCCAATAGTGTAATCATTAAAGAAGTTTTTGATGAACAGCGTTACAAACGCGTTACTTCTGCTAAGAAGGGTGTATTGTATGCATTTTTTAATACGGCGATGAATGGAACCATTCCGGTTAAAATCTATTCTTCTTATAAAATTAAATCTAACATTAGTATAGACGTTAAAGCCAATGTTAGTTTTTAAGAAAAAAACAGTACTTATAGTGTACTTGCTTATAGCCATGCTGCCAGCCTCTGTACTGGCACAGCAGGAAACCACACTTCCATATCTTACCTGGGTTCCCCAGGCTGGTTATACGGACCTGACTGCACAGACTGAGCATTATAAAAAGAGTTTCTCAGTACCGGTCATAGGCTCTTTTCAGGTATATTATTTTAATTCAGCCTTCAATTATCATGCGCTGGTAAAAGGGAATATTGCAGATCCTAATCTGGTGATTCCGAAATTGCATAAACTCAATCAGGTATATGCCGGTGGTAGTTATGATATTTTCAGCATGCGTTTCCGGAAAGAAAAAAACTTCTATCACTTCAGTGTCCGGGATGTATGGACACAGCGGGTCACTTATACCAGTGACCTCGCGAATCTGCTCTGGAATGGAAACGCTGCGTATGCCGGGAAAACAGCAGACTTAAGTAATACACGCTTTTCAGGAAATTATTACCGCGAAGTGGCCATGGCAGCTTCAACTTCATTAACAGAAAAGTTGATTGTAGGTGTGAGAGGCAAGGTATTGATGGGCCTTGCGAATGTTACTACTACAGATTCTGAAACGAGTTTGTATACAGATCCGAATGGATTGTCTATTTCAGGTCATTCCCAATTCACCTTGCTTACATCCGGCATGATCAATGAAGATAAGCTGAATGCTAAAAATATATTTGGTTTTGGTAACCTTGGATTGGCGGCAGATATAGGAGCACGTTATAAATTAAGTGAAAAAGTTTCCTTAGCCTGCAATGTAAATAATATTGGTTTTATCCATTGGAAGAGAAGTGTTAAAAATTACCGTGTAAATGGAGATTATACCTCAACGGGTTATTTGATGCGGGATAGTGCGGATATTGCTGATGCTGACTGGCAAAATGTAATAGATACGCTTAAAGCAGTATTTAAACCTAAAGAAGATTCCAAGGCGTATAATTCCTGGCTGGCACCAACCATTTATCTAAGCGGAAATTATTTGCTACGGGAAACAACTACTTTATATGCCTCGCTGGCAGCAGACATCTATCATGGACTCAGACCAACGTTTACATTAGGAGCCGTACAAACGTTTAATAATACGTTCCAGGTGGCATTGAATTACTCGGTTATGCCGAATAATTTATTTAATCTCGGCGGGGGCTTTGTCGTGCGCGGAGGTCCTGTTCAATATTACTTATCCTGCGATAATCTGCCAGCTTTATTTGATCCCTACGCTGTTAAATATTTTAATGCACGCATGGGATTGAATTTTACTTTCGGCAAACCAGAATAACTTTATTTTCCCTGATTGAATAAAAGTTTATGTTGGTACACATAAACTTTTGTACTTTTGAATGCTATTAAAAGACGCTATGTTATATACACTTTTGAAAATCGCCTTTAATGTTGCTGTTGTATTGGGCTGTACCTATTTATTTTGGTTTGTTGAAGTTGATGATGTGCGTGCTGCCATATTATTTGTTGCTGTGATCGGTTTGCTGAATATTTTTATAAAACCATTGCTTACAGTACTCACCATTCCCATAACCGTTTTTACGCTGGGTTTCTTTTTACTGATCATCAATACATTTATGGTAATGCTGGCAGACTACATGATTACAGGCTTTAACATTGATTCATTCTGGCATTCCTTTTTATTCAGTTTGGTATTTTCATTATCAAATTCGGTGTTTGAATCTTTTTTTACCAAAAAAAGAGAAGCTTAAACGTTTTTTTTATCCGCTTTTATATCATTGAATATGCAATCCAGAATTGAAGTTTTAATTGAAAAGAAACTCATTGGTAAATCTCTTGCAATGAGTTTTTTAGCTAATACAACCGAAGTATTGTGGAGAGAATTCATGCCAAGGAGGGAAGAGATTCATAATCGGATCGGTACTGCTTTTTATTCTGTGCAGTTGTATAGCGCAGACTTTTTTACAGATTTCAATCCTGCCGCAACGTTTACGAAGTGGGCGGCTGTTGAAGTTGCAGATTATAATATTGTTCCGGCCGGGATGGAATGCCTGACAATAGATGGTGGATTATACGCTGTCTTTGAATACAAAGGAGATGCTCGTAATGCGGCAGAGATCTATCAGTATATATTTAATACCTGGCTGCCACAATCCGGTTATGTATTAGATACAAGACACCATTTCGAAGTTTTGGGAGATAAGTATAAAAAAAATGATCCTGATTCAGAAGAAGAAATCTGGATACCGATCATGCATAATGATTAAGCTATTATATAGATTGACATGCAACAAACTATTGATGCCATCGTTTTAAACGATGGCATCAATAGTTTGTAGGAGTAACATGATAAATTAAAAAGGGTTTATTATTTTATTATAATAAACCCTTTTTAAGAAAATAAACATTTATAAATTATTTGCAATCATATGTAAAATGAATATCGTTCTGTGTTACACCTGAATTAACAACTTTATAACGTGTTACATAACCCTGAGAGTTGAATTCATAGACATATGTGACAGTTGTAGAACCTATTGTTGCTGATGTAGGTAACTGATCGCTGGTCTCTCCATATAAACCCAGTACAGGAGAGTAGTTCTGACCCGGAGCAAGGAACTGAGTCTTTGCATCATCTGAACCATAAGAATAAACAGTTGTTTCAAGATCTCCACCATTGATTTTTTCTTCTGATTTCGTAAGATTATTTCCTGAATAAGTATACCAAGTTGTATCATACGTTGAAGAGCTAATGCCAACAATGGTTGTGGTATTTTTAGTTACCTGTCTGGTGTTGTGTTTATTGGCATCATAGGAATACCAGGTTGTATCAGCATTGTCTGTATCGCCGTCTTCAATGTATACTGAATAGCCAGCATTGTTATTTGAATTTAAATAATAATCAGTTTGTGAAGTCTGGTTACCATTTTCGTCATATTCTTTTTCAGTAATTTTATGTGCAGCATATGAATATAGTGTGTAACCCTGTGAGTTACTTGATTTGTTGAATGTTTGTTCTTTTGTTACACGTCCTTCTGAATCATAAGTCAGTTGGGTTGAATCAGCGTTGGTAGTAGCATAGTCTACTTTACAGGCCTGCATTGAAGGACTAAGTGCATCGTCTTTATCTTTTTTGCAGGAAGTCAGTGCTGAAGTAAAGCCAATTAATAGTAACGCTGGAAGTAAGAATTGTTTTTTCATTGTGTTAGTTGTTTAGTTAATTATTCTAACACAAATCTAGATGCTCATGCTGCGCAAAGTTTTACATCTAAAAATATTTTAGTTGCAGAATTTTTATTGGTATGGGAACCTAATAAAAATTTTCATGCAGCAAGACTGAGAAAAATATCCCGCTATAATTACATTTTAATTTTTAATATATCTGTATACCATTTCTGTGTTGGATAGTTTGTCAGATGCTGTAAATAAAGGGAAGCAGGAGAAAGGTGGGGATAATTAAATAAATAAATGCCCATTTGTATTTTCCTAATTCAAATGGGCATTGTTTGTTTTATACGATTTCTTCGCCTGGTTTTGTTTTAAAACGATCATGCATCCAGACCCATTGTGAAGGATCTTTTCGTATGAATGCATCGACTGCCTGATTCATACGGAGCGTATTGTCGTACAAATCTTTTTCCATGTCTCCTGAATTTGTTACTTCAAGAGCTGGCATACACGTAATGGTTTGGTTGTCGTGTTCGTCCATTTGCACAATAACCGGTACAATATCTGCGCCTGATTTCAATGCAATCATAGTTGCGCCAACCGGTGTAGCCGCAGGTATTCCCATGAACTCTACAAAGCGGCTCTTCACTTTTGTATCCTGGTCAATCAGAATGATCATCACACGGCCTTCTTTTAAGCTGCGCATCAGCTGTAAAGTATTTTCGCCGCGGTGTACATATTTACTGCCGCCTTTGGAACGTGAACGTACAATCAGATCATCCAGGCGCGGATCTTTTAGTTTCGTGCCAACCATGATGGATTTATAATTCAAGCCAATGAATGTACCTAGGATTTCAAATGCACCGATATGTGCCGTAAGTAATACAACACCTTTACCTTTGGCATAAGCAGCATCTAAATTTTCTTTGCCGATGATACGAACCTGTTTATAAAACTGATCTAAGTTTTCCATTGGAAAAACCCGCATAACGGTTGCCAGGTTTTTACCTAAGTTCATGAACATTTTTTTTGTGATGGCCTTTATTTCTGCTTCCGTTTTTTCTTTGCCAAAAACAATCGTCAGGTTTTTAATTGCTCTTCTTCTTGGCTCTCCTGCAAAATAGTAAGCAAGTCTGCCTATACCTCCATAAACAAAATACACAACCGGGCGCGGAAGTTTTTCTGTTACGAAAATCAGCGTTTTAACAAGCCAATAAAGAAGGGTATATTTTAATCTTTTTAAGAAAGGACGGTTATCTACTTCCATGGGATTATATTTGTATTAGAAGATGTTATTGAGTTAGAGTGAAGACACGCATTTCACCATTTCTTTTAAGAATAAAATCAAAGGTGCCTGTTTTTTTTATTAATGTATCATTGATGCGGGACTCTTCAAATAGTTTTTCCCATGGCCTGATATTTATACAGGTATCTTGAGATATCTGAGGAGCAGTTCTAAGGGTTAATAAAAATTCTCTTTTTGCAATTTTATGTTGTTTATTAATGACTGTTCCGGTTATTTCCCACTTTTTAGTTTGTTCCAGCCATTGATTATTTTTTTTATTTGTAAAGATCCAGAAGATTAAGCCAACGAAAATAACACTTCCAACTCCCAGAATACCTACGATTAATGAATCTTTGGATGAGAGCTTGGCTTTTTCAAATGATGGCATGGTGGCTTTTAACAGAATCTTTTTGCATAATTACTAAAAAATGGCACGCTTTTCAAATGTATTCTGATTCAGAATGTTACATGCATAAAAAAGCCCCGATAACTATCGGGGCTTCGTTTGAATGAAATCGTAAATATTATAACAGTTCATTGGCAAGATTCGCCAGCTCAGAACGTTCACCTTTTTCAAGGGTTATGTGCGCATACAGGTCCTGATTTTTCAGGCGGTCGATCAGATAGGAGAGACCGTTCGATTCTGAATCCAGGTAAGGCGTATCAATCTGGAAGATATCACCCGTAAAGATGATCTTACAGTTTTCACCCGCTCTTGAGATAATGGTTTTCACTTCATGCGGTGTCAGGTTCTGCGCTTCATCCACAATGAATACAATGTTTGATAAGCTTCTACCTCTGATGTATGCCAGCGGTGTAATCACCAGTTTTTCTTTGTTCACCATGTCTGTGATGCGCTGATAGTCCTGATCCGTTTCGTTGAACTGATTCTGAATGAACTTCAGGTTATCAAACAAGGGCTCCATGTATGGATTCAGCTTGGACTTGATATCGCCCGGCAAATAACCGATGTCTTTATTGCTCAGCGGTACAATCGGACGGGCAAGGTAGATTTGCTTAAAATCTTTACGTTGTTCCAGGGTTGCCGCGAGTGCGATCAGTGTTTTACCTGTACCAGCTACCCCTTGTATAGAAACGAGTTTGATGTGCGGATCCAGGATCGCATGAATTGCAAAGGCCTGTTCGGCATTACGTGGCTTGATCCCATATACCGGACTTTTCTCTACATGGTCCAGGCGTTTGTCTATCGGATTGTAGCAAGCCAGAGCAGAACTTTTTACACTTTTCAGAATGTAGTAATGGTTGTTAAACAGCTGATCAGCCGGAACAGCCTCTGCAGAACAGTAGCCTTTCTCGTACAATTCGTTGATCAGGTAAGCATCTACATTTTCAATATAGGTATGGCCCGTATAAAGCAAATCAATGTCTTTTACTTTACCGGTCGTATAATCTTCGGACGGGATATTCAGGGATTTTGCTTTCAGGCGCAGGTTAATATCCTTACTTACCAGAATAACCTTTTTATCCATATTCTCTGCCTGCATGGCAATAGCTGCATTTAATATTTTATGGTCGTTTTTGCGGTCATCAAATATTCTTTCTGCATCCATGTCTTTCGTTCCATGGGTATTCATTACCACTTTCAGATTCCCTTTGGCGTGGCCGGTCAAAGGAATCCAATCCTGTAAGGAATGATTATTGGAAGCTAATTCATCCAGAAAGCGAATGAATTCACGGGCTTCAAAGTTTTTGATGTCATTTCCCTTTTTAAAATTATCCAGTTCTTCTAAAACTGTAATGGGAATGGCTAAATCATTTTCTTCGAAATTCTTAACCGCATTGTGATCGTAGATAATCACCGATGTGTCCAACACGAAGATCTTCTTCTGTGTGTCTTTGCTCTTTTTCTCCTTAGCCATAAAATCAAAAACGTTTGAACGATACGAAATCGTTGTTGTGTTTGTAAACTGTTAAAATTAAATAAAAGAACTATCTGTATTTGCTTTGAATATACATGTTCCGTTGAGATTATGGATAGAGAATTACATGATTTTATCGGCTTGTTAATAAGTTTTCTAACGTGGATGCGATATCAAAGTTTTAAGATTTGTTAACAAATTTCAAATGCCTAACTTCGTTGCAGGAATATAGTCTGAGAACGAACAAAATAGAAAATTATGCCGTCTTTTGATATTGTTAGTAAAGTTGATCCGCAAACCCTTGATAATGCATTGAATGTAGCAAGGAAAGAGATCACCACCCGTTATGATTTCAGAGATTCAAAGACCGAAATCGAATTGGATAAAAAGGCTTCTGTCATTAAAGTGACAACTGAAAACAGTATGCGCATGAATGCTATTGTTGACATCATTATTACCCGCATGGCGAAACAGGGAATTGATGCCAAAGCGCTTGATATGTCCAAGACTGAATATGCTTCAGGGCCTATGATCAAGAGGGAATTGCCTGTTAAAAACGGTATTGATAAGGAAAGCTGTAAGAAGATTATTAAGCTGATCAAAGATTCAAATACGAAAGTAACTCCGGCACAGATGGATGACCTGATCCGCGTAACGGGTAAAAAGATTGACGACTTGCAGGAGATCATTGCGCTTTTGCGTTCCAAAGACGTGGGCGTGGCGTTACAATTTATTAATATGAAATAAGTCCGTAGGTAAGAAGCAGGACTGAAATTGCGCTCTATTTATAAATTAGGTATATTACAGATATATTAGTTTTTTCTCATGTCGGAGCTCCGGTTAGATGATATAAAAGATGTTGTAAAAGACGACATGAAAAACTTCGAAAAGAAGTTTCGTGATTCGATGAAATCCAAAGTAATGCTTTTGGATAAAATCATGTCTTATATTGTTAAGCGTAACGGGAAACAAATGCGTCCGATGTTTGTTTTCCTTTCCGCCCATCTTGCCGGAGAAGTAAACGATTCCACCCAACGCGGCGCTGCCCTGATCGAGCTGCTGCACACGGCCACCCTCGTACACGACGATGTTGTGGATGACTCGGATTACCGCCGGGGTATGTTTTCCATCAATGCGCTCTGGAAGAATAAAATTGCCGTATTGGTTGGTGATTACCTGCTTTCAAAAGGTTTGTTGTTATCCATTAACCATGGCGATTTCCATTTGCTGAAAATTGTATCGAATGCGGTTCGCGAAATGAGCGAAGGGGAATTGCTGCAGATTGAGAAAGCCCGCAACCTGAATATTACCGAAGAAATTTATTTTGAGATCATCCGCCAGAAGACAGCGTCGCTGATCGCTTCCTGCTGTGCTGTAGGAGTAGCCTCAACAGGTGCTGATGAAACCATCGTAGAACGCGCCAGGATGTTCGGTGAAAAAATCGGTATGGCTTTCCAGGTAAAAGATGATCTGTTTGATTACGAGACGTCTGAAATGATTGGCAAGCCGGTTGGTATTGATATCAAGGAACGCAAAATGACACTCCCATTGATTTATGCGCTGAACAAGGCAAGCTGGCTGGAGAAGAAGCGTATTATGTTCATCATCAAGAACCAGACACACAAATCAGCTAAGGTAAGAGAGGTACTGCAGTTTGTACGCGAGTCGGGCGGCATTGAATATACACACACTGTTATGGAAAAACTCCGCGAGGAAGCGTACGGATTTTTAAATGAGTTTAAGGATTCGGATTATAAAACGGCTTTGCGCAACCTCGTTGATTATACTATTTCCCGTAAGCACTAGGCGGCCAGGAATAAATTCCAAAATACAAAGAACAAATTCCAAATAGATATTAGATTATTTTCTGGTTTGAATGACATAAACAAGGATTGTTTAAATTCATACTTCTCAGCATATTCTTATCGTTCAGCACTTTTTCGTATCTTCACTGGCCGTTTTAGATACATGAAACCTACCATCCGACTTGTCTTAATTTTTACCAGTATACTATTTTGCTGTTCGGCAGTATATAAAATAGTAGAAAAGCCTTATGAATTAGCCGTGCCGGAAGGTTTTCCCCAACCGCATATTCCCGAAGACAACCAGCTGACAGCAGACCGGATTGCCTTAGGCAAGAAATTGTTTTACGATACTATTCTTTCTGCTGATAAAACTTTATCGTGTGCTTCCTGTCATGCGCAGACGCTGGCTTTCAGCGATGGTAAAAAGTTGAGCATGGGTTTTCATAACGCAACGTCCGATCGCAATTCCATGCCCTTGATCAACCTGGCCTGGTCAAATACATTCTTCTGGGACGGAGGCGTAGCAAGCCTGGAACTACAGGTGTTGAAGCCTCTTACCAGTGCCAATGAAATGAACTTGTCGGTGCAGGAAGCCGTTGCACGACTGAATGCCGACAAGACGTATAAAAAACTTTTTAAAAAAGCTTACGGTACCGATCCAGATGCTGCCAGCCTTTTTAAGGCGCTTGCCGGTTTTGAGCGAACCTTGATCAGTGGCAATACAAAGTTCGACGCTTATTTTTATCGCAAGGATCCCACAGTCTTTAATGAATCAGAACTGCGCGGGTACAAATTATTCTTTAACGGCGAGAAAGTACACTGCGGCTCCTGTCATTCGGGAATTAACCTAACAAATAATACCTTTCAGAATAACGGCTTGTATATGGAGTATTCAGACCAGGGCCGGTACAAAATTACCGGCAAGGAAAGCGATAAGGGGAAATTTAAAGTTCCTACTTTGCGGAACATTGCCTTAACTTCTCCCTACATGCACGATGGCAGTCTGAATACGCTCGAAGAAGTCATCGATCATTACAATACGGGTGGTGTTGCGCATCCAAACAAATCAGAACATGTTCATATTCATAAAGGAATGAAGCTAGCGGCCCAGGATAAAAAGGATCTGGTTAATTTTCTGCATACCCTTACCGATATTGAATTCATTACCAATCCGGCATTTCATCCATAAGTATAATGAAACATATTTTAGTAGTAACCGGTTGTCTGTTGCTTTTGTGTTCCTGTGCGAATCAAAAGACGAAGAGTCATGCAACTGTTTCAACCGGCAAAGTCGAGTTTATATGTGTGCCAATGGTGGGTGATAAACCTTTTTATTTCGACAGTATCTATAAGACACCGGCAGGAGAGACGTATGCAGTTAATAACCTGAAATTCTTTCTTTCGGATATAGCATTTTCAAGGTCAGATATTTCTGAAAGGCCTGCGCAGTCTGCAACAGCGGCATATGGTGTTTACCTTGCCGATTTTACGGAAACAACAGGAGATACTATGGCTGGAAAGCTTCGGTATAAGGCAGGTTTTGACATGCAAACGGGTGCTTATTCAGACATTCGCTTTAACATAGGTATACCACGTTTTCACAACCACGGCGATCCTACACAGGCGCCGTCTCCGCTGAATATCGGAAATACCGATATGTTCTGGGAATGGAATTCAGGGTATATCTTCTTTTTACTGGAAGGGAAGAGCGATTACGCCGAAGACAGCATTATACACATTGCTGTAGGCGGCGATTCCCGCATCATGCCGGTGAGTTTTGGCGACCTGTTCAATGCTGTTCCACTGGTTCGTGTGCAGGAAAATGCCATTACACGCATTTATTTTAAATTGGATCTGAATAGCATTTTTATCAATGCAGACGGGAGTTTGTATTCCTTTAAATCCGGAGAAGCTGCCGTTGTGCATGGGGGTTATTATGCAGACCGGATGCGGCTGAATATTCTGCAGTCGGTTGAATTTATATCAACAGAAAATATTCCTGTAAAATAGCGTCTTATCCGGCTTTCTGCAGAATTTCCGAACCATTGGGCTTTTTGAAACAATTTTTCCACGAAGCCTGTAAACAATGCGCTTTCCATCCCTTTCTTCTTGGCAAAACCTTAAAAAAGTTGTATTATTGAAGGATATTCCGTTCATAAACCAATATGGAACTGAGTACAGTAATGCATTTTAATATTTTACTATTTTAACACATAAACGATGAAAAAAACAATTTATCTTTTTGGTGTTCTTGTTTCTCTTTGGGCTTTTACTGCTTGTAACAAAGGCGATAAAAAAGCTGACACTGGAACTGCTGCAGTTTCAGATAAAGACAAAGAGATTGATGCCAAAGTTGAGGCCCTTCTTGCTAAGATGACTCTTGAAGAGAAAGCAGGGCAAATGACTCAGGTGAACCTGAACAAAGTTTTGTACACTGGTAACGGTGGTGGTTATGACAACAACTATGGTATCATTGATCCGGCTTTATTGGATACTGCAGTTGTAAGATACAAAGTAGGTTCAATTTTAAATGCAATCAATCGTGCTTACTCTCAGGATCAGTGGATTTCTATCATCACACAGATTCAGGACAGAGCAGCTACCACTCCAAACAAAATTCCGGTATTGTATGGTATTGATGCGATCCACGGAGTTACTTTCACCTTGAACTCAACTTTATTCCCGCACAACATTGGCTCAGCAGCTTCATGGAACCCTGCGGTATCAGCTTCATGTGCTGAAGTAACTGCATTGGAAGCCAGAGCTTGTGGTCTGCGATGGAACTTTGATCCGGTTCTGGATCTTGGTCGCAATCCATTATGGCCTCGTTTCCCTGAAACATTCGGAGAAGATCCATTGTTGGGCGAGCGCATGGGTATCTCTGCTATCAAAGCATACGAAGGTGCTGGTTTGGATAAAACAAACGCGGTTGCTTCCTGTATGAAACACTTCATCGGTTACTCAGCTTCAAGATCAGGTCGTGACAGAACTCCTTCTTTCATTCCTGAAATCGAATTGAGAGAATACTACCTGCCTCAGTTCCAGGCGGCAGTTAAAGCCGGTGCTTCTACCATCATGATCAACTCCGGTGAAATCAATGGTGTACCGGTGCATGCAAGCAAGTATTTATTAACAAACGTATTGCGTGATGAATTAGGCTTTAAAGGTGTTGTAGTTACAGACTGGGAAGACATCAACCGTTTACATGAGCGTCACAATATCTGTTCTTCAATCAAAGAAGCTGTTAAAGTTTCTATTGAAGCTGGTGTTGACATGAGCATGACTCCACACGATTATAAATTCACGAAAGCTGTTATTGAACTTGTAAACGAAGGTTCATTATCTATCGAACGTGTAAATGAATCGGTAAGAAGAATTTTACGTTTGAAATTCGCTGTTGGATTATTTGAAAATCCTGTAGTTGAAAAAGCTGCGCTTCAGAACTTTGGTAAGCCTGAATATGCTGCTAAGGCACTTGATGCCGCAAGACAAACAATTACATTATTGAAAAACGACAACAACACTCTTCCGTTAAAGAAAACACTGAAAATTGTTGTTGCTGGTCCGAACGCAAACAACGTTCCTTCATTACATGGTTGCTGGTCATATACATGGCAAGGTGCTGATGCTACTGCTACATTGAACAAAGCAGGTGATAAGCCATTCATTCCTGGTTTTGATTTCGCTAAAGACAGCGTTTTACCTTTATTCCCTGCATCTACTTTATCTATCAAACAAGCATTAGAAGCTAAGATTGGTGCTGCTAAAGTTGTTTGTCAATCTGTATCAGACTACGAAGATCCTAAAAACTATTCATTACCATCTGTTGCAGGTGCTGATGCAATCGTTCTTTGCTTAGGTGAAAATTCTTATGCAGAATCTCCGGGTTCCATCAGAGATTTAACATTGGATGCACGCCAGATCGCTTTGGCACAGGCTGCTATTAAAACAGGTAAACCGGTTATCCTGGTACTTGTTGAAGGCAGACCTCGCGTTATTTCATCTTTTGTTGATGGCGTTCCTGCTGTAATCGATGCTTACTGGCCAGCAAGCCAGGGTGCAAATGCAATTGCTGATGTATTGTTCGGTGATTACAATCCGGGTGGTAAACTTCCATTCTCTTATCCAAGACATACAGGTGATTTCGTAATGTACGATCACAAATGGACAGAAGAAAATATAGAAGGTACACCAGGTAATTTTTCAGATGCTGGTTACCAGCCGCAGTGGCCATTCGGTCATGGTTTGAGCTATACTACATTTGAATATTCGAACTTTACTGTAAGCGCAGATACATTGGTTGGCGATGCTAAACTAAAAGTTTCTGTAACGGTGAAAAACACAGGTGCTGTAGATGGTGACGAAGTTGTTCAGTTGTACTCTCGTGATGTGTTTGCTTCTGTTGTGCCAAGCTTGAAACGTTTAAGAGCGTTTGAACGTGTATCAATCAAAGCAGGTGAATCTAAAACTGTAACATTTGAAATCAGTAAAGACGACTTATCATTCGTTAAAGAAGACCAGGCTGCGCATACGTTTACACGTGTGACAGAAGATGGTGAATTTAAATTGATGATCGGCGGTTCTTCTAACTTCGAATTAGAAGCTCCTGAATTCCCATGGACAAGCTTCCTTTACAGAACATATAAAGGTGCTAAGTCTGTTTACTACAAAGCGAAGTAATCTTAATAGATACTTAATAAAATAAAAAAGGTCTCCTGTGAAAGCGGGAGACCTTTTTTTGTCATATAAATGAAGTTGAAATGAATTTTCCGGGTGGTGCATTTTTCCCGTTCATCGCAAAATACCGTCCGAACATCTATTTTACTTTTTATTCTCCCTAAAATAATGGAAATAGTACTGTTCATACATTGACTACCCATGTAGTCATTCAAAACTGTACTATGAAAATCCTCTTATTTATAAGTAGCCTTTTATGTTCTTTTATTACTTACGGCCAGCAACAGGTAACGGGAAAAGTTGTGGATGCCGGTACCGGCGAGCTCATGGCTGGCACAGTAGTTATATTATTTGATAAGACTGATACGACAAAAATAAAATCAGCACTTACAGAAGAAGATGGTTTGTTTGTAGTTGATCATGTTACAAACGGAACGTATATTTTCAGAACCCTTTTGATCGGGTATAAACCTACTCAATTTGAGATCATGGTTTCAAATACTGATAAAGACCTGGGTACTGTTAAAATTTATGAAGACACACTTATACAGGAAGTGGTCATTACGGAAAGAATTACCCGTGTTGAACAGAAAGGCGATACTACCAATATCAATGCAGCAGCTTATGTAACCAATCCCGATGCAACGGCTGAAGACCTGGTTTCTAAAATGCCAGGCATTACGGTGCAGAATGGTGCTGTTAAAGTAAATGGGGAAACCGTGCAAAAAGTGACGGTAGATGGGGAAGAATTTTTTGGAAATGATGCCTTGCTGGTTTTACGTAGTCTGCCGGCAGAGGTAGTGAATAAGGTACAGATCTTTGACAGACAAAGCGACCAGGCACAGTTCACGGGCTTTGATGATGGCAATGCCCAAAAGTCGATCAACATTGTTACCAAACCTGAAAAAAATAACGGACAGTTTGGAAAGATCTATGGTGGCTACGGTACGAATGATCGGTATACCGCAGGCATGAATATAAATTCCTTCAAAGGCAAGCAGCGTGTTTCCCTGATTGGTATCAGCAACAACATCAACGTACAAAATTTTTCTACGCAGGATCTTACCAATATGGGCATGACTTCAGGCAGAGGTGGCCCGGGAGGCGGCGGGAACAGCAGCGGTACCGGCGGTGGCCCCCAGTATGGACCGGGCAATAGCGCCAATAACTTTCTGGTTGGTCAGCAAAGCGGGATTACGACAACCAATTCCATCGGATTGAATTATTCGGATGTATGGTCTCCTAAACTGAAAGTATCGGCAAACTATTTCTTTAACAATACAACCAACACCAACAACAGTGTTATAAACAGACAGTATTTCTTAAACGATTCTTCCAGTACTGTTTATTCTGAAAACAATAATAGTACTACAAAAAATTATAACCACCGTTTCTCCGGGCGTTTCGAGTACAATCCGGACTCTACCAAATCTTTCCTTTATATACCGAATTTCAGTTTCCAAAAAAGAAATGCCTATCAGAATTTATTGGGTGTAAACAGATACCGCGATTCATTATTGAGCACAACTGCAAACAATAATGATAACCTGAGTAACAACTATTCTATTTCAAATAACCTGATCTATCGCCAGAAGTTGAAAAAACAAGGCCGCACATTCTCTGTAAACCTGGGCTCTACAATCAATGTGAATGATGTAAATACGGTACTGTATTCAAATAATATTTATACCAGTGATATCACCAATACAAAACTGGTGGATCAGCAGGGGATCAACAATACCAATTCTTATACTTACAGGGCATCTGTGATGTATACCGAACCTTTATCCAAAACAAGTACACTGATGTTTAACTACAGCCCTTCTTATGCAAAGAACGATGCAAACAAACGTGTATCCAATTATAACCCGAATACGGGTGAATATGATTCGACAGCAGTATATGTATCCAATCAGTTAAACAGTTATACGCTGACTCAGAAAGGCGGATTGGGATACCGTTACAACAAAGGGAAAATAAATATGATGCTGGGAGCAGACGCACAACAGGTAAAGCTTTCAAGCACGCAGATATATCCTGGTACAAGTGAAATAGAAAAATATTTCACGAATGTGTTGCCTTCTGCCATGATGAGGATAAAATTCAGTGACAGCAGTAATGTCCGCATCCGTTATCGTGCCAGTACATCCATTCCTGGCGTGAACCAATTGCAGAATGTGATTGATAATTCCAACACATTATTATTGTCTACCGGCAACCAGAATCTGAAACAGGAATATACCAATTCGCTTATGATGAATTATGGGTTAACCAGTGCTAAAAAGGCAACCAATTCCATGATTTTTTTAGGTGTCAGCCAAACAAGTAATTACATTGCCAGTTCAAGCTTTATTGCTACCAATGATACGGTGATAGATAATGGTGTTACCATCAATAAAGGTTCACAACTCAAGCGGCCGGTAAACCTGAATGGTTATTGGAATGTAAGCAGTTTTTATACCTATGGGTTTCCGGTATCAAAACTAAAGAGTAATCTGAATGTGAATGCAGGTATTACTTATATACGCACGCCAGGTTCGATCAACTTTGTAACCAATA
>NZ_JBQCDF010000107.1:0-10968 GCF_051961495.1 Cytophaga sp.
AGTGGTTGGTTGAAGTAACCTGAATTACCACCATTGTAATCTGTACCACCGGTACCTACTTTAGAGTTCTGAAGTTTAGAAGGCTCAGGAATTGTTCCATCCTGATTAAAAGAAGCAATTGCATGAAACTGATAAGTAGAATCAGAATGCTTATACATATATTTCAAGGCATCAAAGCTTCTTGCCTGTGCTGCCCAATCCAGGTTACCCAATACACGATGATCGTCGTAGTTCAATTCCTGGCGCCCGATCATCAATCTGTGCTTTGCAAGCGAGTCAATCATATACACTGCAAATGCTTCATGTACGGATAGCCAGTTATCAGATTTGTTGATCGTTCCTACATCACCCCAAATTCTTACATCCTGGATAGAGAACTTTGTTTCAATTTTACCCGCTTTATATCCGGCAATCAAACGAGTACGCTGTTCTGTGAATGAGGCGATCTCCTGATCGTCTGTCTTAAGCGTTTTAAAACCATTTCTCAATTCCGTACGCGGTCTGTATTGACCGGATAAAGTAAATTGTGCAGCAGCTGTGTTCCCCAGTAAAATTCCTCCCAGGAGTAAAATGGGTAGTAGTCCTTTTTTCATATTCCGTTTCGTTTTAGTTTTCGTGTTAAATAAATACGTATTATTATTAAGTATTTATACGTACAAATCTAGGTAGTCGAAAATAAAAGAAAGCCATGAATCCGGCAGGTAGCGACAACTTTTTACAACATAAAAAAACCTGCTTTAAAGCAGGTTTTAAATATAAAAATCTATTTTACAACAACTTATAAACTAACTTGCTAAATAATAATTATGCTCTGAAATTTCGTTTTTCATTTTTTGAAGCTCTGCAATACCTATTTTTTTACCTACACTACGTATTAAACCTTCTTTTTTCAGCATGGAAAGTATACGGATTACCTGTTCTTCTGTAGTCCCTGAAAAATCTGCTATTTCCTGTCTGGATAGCTGTAGATTAAGCAATTGGTTGGTATGCCCAAATTTGCGATCGATATAAAGCAGCGTGTCTACTACCCTTTCTCTAACCGTCATTTGTGCAATCTTACGTACTTTTGTTTCACTGCGGTTCAGTTCTCGTGCATAAAAAAGCATCATCTCATACGTTAATTCCGGAATATCTTTTAACATCTCCAACATCACGCGATTTGAAAAATTACACACCAGAGTATCTTCCAGGGCTTCAGCTGAAATGTGATACTGATCGCCTACTGCAAACCCCCGATGGCCAATAATTTCGCCGTCCCTGGAAAAACGAACAATCTGCTCCCGCCCGTTAATACCGGTCTGCACAACTTTTGCCTTGCCCTTTTGTATAAAGAACAGACCTTGTACGGGCGCGCCTTCTATGATAAATTGCTGACCTTTTTTACAGAAAAAAGCGATACGCTGTTTGACAAATTTCTCTGCCTCCGCTGTCAGACAATTTTTTTTGATCAGACAGGTTTCATTCAGGCAGGTATTGCAGGTAACCGGGGCGAGTGCTGACATATACATACTTTTTAAAAAGGGTTAAGAAGTAGTTATATGTAAATATACGTATCAATCAATAATAATTAAGTATTTATACGTATTTATTTTAATAATATAATTTAACTTCATTTTTATTCTGAACGAAAAACTGCTTTTGAGCCTGATCTTAGAAGATTTCAAAATAAATTTGAGAAAACTACTTGCGCAACCAAAAAGTTGCATATATTTGCAACCAATCAGTTGCCAATTCAAAACCGATTATGAAACGAGATGTATTTCAGGCGATCGCCGACCCAACACGCAGAACCATTCTGGCCCTTATTGCACTGCAGGCAATGACACCGAATGCACTGGCCGAACATTTCAATACATCCCGCCAGGCTGTATCCAAACATCTTAAAATTCTTGTTGAATGCGAACTGGTACATCAAAAACAAACCGGACGTGAAATATACTATCAACTGGAAGTAACGAAAATGAAAGAGATCGACAACTGGCTTGCACAATTTAAAAAGCTGTGGGAAGAACGCTTCTCCCAACTGGATCAAGTATTATTCAACCTAAACACCAAAGAAAATGAAAAGTAGTTTATTCATGGATTTTTCCATCGATAAAGGAAAAAATCAAATCAACGTTACAAGAGAATTTGCTGCGCCGCTAAAACACGTATGGGCGGCCTGGACAGAAAAAGAATTGCTCGATCAATGGTGGGCGCCAAAACCCTGGAAAGCAAAAACAAAGACAAGAGATTTCAAAGAAGGCGGGTACTGGCTTTACGCAATGATAGGTCCGCAAGGGGAAGAACATTGGGCAAGAGCTGATTTCAAATCCATCGACACGCAAAAGAAAATCGAATTGCACGATGCTTTTTGTGATTCAGATGGGAAATTGAATATGGATTTCCCACGCACAAAATGGAAAATTGCATTCAATGAAACAGCAGCCGGTACAACCGTGCAAGTAGAACTCACTTATGAAAAACTGGAAGACCTGGAAATGATTATTTCTATGGGCTTCAAGGAAGGCTTCACTATGGCACTCGAAAACCTGGATGGCGTTCTTGCTGCACAGAAATAAAATTGTTTACAGAAATTTAAATATCAGTCATTTTATTCTTTTAAATAAATGACTGATATTATTTTAGCAGATAATTAAATATCGCTTTAATTATATTTACTTTTATATTACTACAGATTGCATCCGGTTTGAATGGATGTATTTGATGAAAATAAATATCCTAACATACCCAGATGTAATTGCTTTGAAAAATGTATTGATTATTGATGATGAAGAAAAGCTCCGCATCTTGCTTACACGCATCATCAGTTTGGAAGGCTTTGAAGTACAGCAAGCCAGTGATATCAAAACAGCTTTAAAGAAATTAGAGCAGGCTGAAATTGATGTCGTACTTTGCGACGTAAAACTACCAGATGGCAATGGCGTTGATATTTGTAAAAAAATAAAAGAACTGCACCCGTTTGTAGAAATCGTTTTATTAACCGCTTACGGGAATATTCCCGATGGTGTACAGGCCATTAAAAACGGCGCCTTCGATTATATTACCAAAGGAGATGATAACAATAAAATCATTCCACTGCTTTACCGTGCAGCAGAAAAAGCAGTACTTGCAAAACGCGTTCAACAATTAGAAAAACAACTTGGAGACAAACATTCTTTTAATAGAATTATTGGTAAGTCAAAATTATTTTTACAAGCCATTGACTTAGCAAAAAAAGTTGCACGAACCGATACAACCGTTTTACTGACCGGCGAAACCGGAACTGGAAAAGAAGTATTTGCTCAAGCCATTCATCAAGAAAGTAATCGCAACAAACAAAACTTTGTCGCTATTAATTGTTCTGCATTCAGCACAGATCTTCTGGAAAGTGAAATGTTTGGACATAAAGCTGGTTCATTTACCGGAGCAACAAAAGATCAAAAAGGCTTGTTTGAAGAGGCCAACAATGGAACCATCTTTTTAGATGAAATCGGCGAAATGGCGTTGAACTTGCAGGCAAAATTACTCCGTGTTATTGAAACAGGCGAGTTTTTAAAAGTAGGCGAAAGCAAAGTTACAAAAGTGAATGTGCGCATTATTGCTGCAACGAACAGAGATTTACAAAAAGAAATTGTAGCCGGACATTTCAGAGAAGATTTATTTTATCGTATCTCTGTTTTTCAAATTCAATTACCCCCACTACGCGAAAGAATCGTTGATATTGAGCTGCTGGCATATCACTTTTTATCCTTGTTTTCAAGCAAGACAAATAAAAAGGTCAAACACATATCAAACGAATGCATGGAAGCACTTAGGCAACACGAATGGAATGGCAACATACGAGAGCTAAAGAATAGTATTGAGCGCGCTGTGATATTATCAACCAACGATGAAATTGGATTAGATCAATTACCGGTAGAATTTCAACAAACAAATAAAAACGGAAAGCCACTTTCTGCATTTGACCTGGCAAGTGCAGAAAAAATCCATATTCAAAAAGTATTGAATTATACAAATGGGAATAAAACAAAAACCGCTGAATTATTAAATATCGCACTTACTACCTTATATAGAAAAT
This sequence comes from Cytophaga sp., assembly GCF_051961495.1. Lineage (NCBI taxonomy): Bacteria > Pseudomonadati > Bacteroidota > Cytophagia > Cytophagales > Cytophagaceae > Cytophaga > Cytophaga sp. The sequence goes on from NZ_JBQCDF010000107.1 coordinate 4,061, forward strand.
TAGAGGAATATAAAATAAACTGAGGCCTTCCCTAGCAAAACGATAGTACACACCCTTTCAAAACGAAAGGGTTTTTTATTGTACTATTTTATAAATAACTGGCAATATACACTCTAACAATGCATTAAACCTCCTTGTCCAAAGATGGTACAAGAGTTGAAATCACCTTATAAAAAAATTAAACACATTAAACATATGGTCACAGGCATCCTTATCTCAACAGGCATAATACTCTATCTGTTTTTTTATACATCCATTAACTGGTTTGAAAAAATCTAATCATATGGCATCACTATTCATTATCGCACTTGCAGTATTTGGTTATATGTGCTATGTACTGCTTAAACCTGAAAAATTCTAATTCCTATGAATACTGAAATCTCTGGAATATTCTTAATGTATGGGCTCGTTATTGTGTTTGCTATACCTTTAGGCAGATACATTGGTAAAATTTTCAACTACGAACGTACGTGGCTGGATGTCATCTTCGATCCGCTGGACAAGCTATTCTTTAAGCTCAGCGGTATTGACCCAACAACAGAAATGAGTTGGAAACAGCATCTGATTACTTTGCTAACCATCAATCTTGTATGGTTCGTTATGGCTATGCTGACTCTTACAAATATGGGTGCGCTGCCTTTGAATCCTGATGGCAATCCTTCAATGAGCGGCGATCTGGCTTTTAATACTGCAGTAAGTTTTGTTACAAACACAAATCTGCAACATTATTCCGGTGAAAGCGGTCTATCCTATTTTGGCCAATTGATTTTAATGCTGTGGCAGTTTATCAGCGCCGGAACAGGAATTGCTATTGCTGCAGTTGTATTTGAAGCTATGAAAGAACGTACAGCAGACACCTTAGGTAACTTTTATTCCTTCTTTGTCAGAAGTTGTACGCGCATTTTACTGCCTATTGCATTTGTTATCGCAATTCTTCTTGCATTCAATGGAATGCCTATGACTTTTGAAGGTAAGGATACCATGGTTACCCTTCAAGGAGATTCCGTGCAGGTAAGCCGCGGACCGGTTGCAGCTTTTGTTGCTATAAAACATTTGGGAACAAATGGCGGAGGTTTTTTTGGTGCAAACTCTGCACATCCATTTGAAAACCCAACATACTTCACAAACATCATTGAAATGGTAACGCAAATGCTAATCCCAATTGCTATGATTTTCGCATTGGGTTTTGTATTGAAGCGGAAAAACCTTTCGTGGATGATCTTTGGAGTGATGAGTATTGGATTCATTTTATTAACTATTCCAACAATCCTCTTTGAAATGCATGGGAATGTAAATATAGAAAATATGGGCATTACACAAGAAATGGGTAGCATGGAAGGTAAAGAAGTACGTTTTGGCTCAGCTTCTTCAGCATACTGGAGTATTGCTACAACTGTTATTTCAACAGGCAGTGTAAACAGCATGCACGACAGCTTCACTCCTCTTTCGGGGATGAATCAAATGCTTGCCATGATGATCAATTCCTTTTATGGTGGTTGTGGAGTGGGCATGCTGAACTTTTATATTTTTATTATCCTGGCTGTATTCATCAGTGGTTTAATGGTAGGGAGAACCCCTGAATTCCTAGGCAAAAAAATTGAAGCAAAAGAAATGAAAATTGCAATGATCATTGCATTGTTACATCCATTCCTAATACTTATCGGAACAGCAATTGCATGTTCTACTCCTGCTATAACTGCAGGTACACTAAGCAATCCGGGATTTCATGGCTTTAGTCAGATGCTTTATGAGTTCACATCTTCTTCTGCTAACAACGGTAGCGGCTTTGAAGGTTTAGGTGACAATACAGCTTTCTGGAATATTACATGCGGACTGATTATGCTGCTGGGCCGTTATCTTCCGGTAATCGGACCTATAGCAATCGCAGGAATTTTAGCAAGTAAGAAATACATTCCTGAAAGCAACGGAACATTGAAAACAGAAACTGCGACCTTTGGTTTAATGGTGTTTGCTGTAATAGCATTGGTAGCTGCTTTAGCATTCTTCCCTGCTCTTGCTTTAGGTCCGATCGCTGAATATTTCTCCATGATTTAATTGTACAAAAATGACAAACTCACATACATCGTTGTTTCAAAAAGAGTTGATGCAGGAAGCCTTGAAACAATCTTTTAAAAAACTCAATCCTAAAATAATGTTCCGAAATCCTGTGATGTTTACTGTAGAGATCGGAACCGCAGTAATGTTTGCAGTATGCCTCTGGATCTTATCCGGAGAAGCATCACAGGGAAGCTTTATCTACAACTTTATTGTATTTCTGGTTTTATTACTCACCTTATTGTTTGCCAATTTTGCAGAAGCAATAGCAGAAGCAAGAGGAAAAGCACAAGCAGATAGTCTCCGCAAAACACGGGAAGAAACGCCTGCTAAATTAGCAAATGGACAAATCATCTCTTCCTCACAATTAAAAAAAGGAGATGTATTTATCTGCGAAGTAGGTGATATCATTGCAACCGATGGCGAAATCATTGAAGGCCTCGCAACGATTGATGAAAGTGCCATTACTGGAGAAAGTGCACCTGTGATCCGTGAATCGGGTGGTGATAAAAGTTCTGTTACTGGTGGTACAAAAGTATTATCGGATAAAATAAAAGTGCAAGTCACAACCGAACCCGGAGAAAGCTTCTTAGATAAAATGATTGCTTTAGTAGAGGGTGCCAGCCGGCAAAAAACACCCAATGAAATTGCATTGACCATTTTATTGGCAGGCTTTACGCTGGTTTTTATTATTGTAACCGTAACATTGAAACCCTTTGCTGATTATGCGCAAACACCAATCACCATCGCAGCATTTATTTCATTATTCGTCTGTTTGATACCAACTACTATAGGTGGTTTGCTTTCAGCAATAGGCATAGCAGGTATGGACAGAGCATTACGTGCCAATGTAATTACCAAGAGTGGTAAAGCTGTGGAAACAGCCGGTGATATAGATGTACTTTTGTTGGATAAAACAGGAACTATTACTATCGGGAATCGAAAAGCAACTCACTTTTATCCAGGTGCAGGTGTGGATGAAAAATATTTTATAACCTGTGCAGCATTAAGTTCAATGAGTGATGAAACTCCCGAAGGAAAATCTATTATTGAATTAGCCGGAGTAAATCCTGTAAGCTATAATATTGAAAATCCCCGTTTCATAAAATTTACTGCAGAAACAAGATGCTCAGGTATTGATTATGAAACTACACGCATTCGGAAAGGTGCTGCAGATGCTATCAAACGTTTAACAGAGCAAGCAGGAAATAGTTATTCAGTAGAAACCAGTGAACGTGTAAAAGTAATTTCAAGTAACGGCGGAACACCTTTAGTCATTTCGGTAAATGAAAAAATAATTGGTGTAATTGAATTACAGGATATTATCAAACCAGGCATACAGGAACGTTTTGAACGCCTTCGAAAAATGGGTATAAAAACGGTTATGGTTACGGGCGACAATCCGCTAACAGCAAAATTTATTGCTGAGAAAGCAGGTGTAGACGATTTTATTGCGGAAGCAAAACCTGAAGACAAAATGAACTATATCAAAAAAGAACAATCTGAAGGCAGGCTGGTAGCCATGATGGGCGACGGTACAAACGATGCTCCTGCCCTTGCTCAGGCAGATGTGGGTGTAGCCATGAACAGCGGAACGCAGGCAGCGAAAGAAGCCGGTAATATGGTCGACCTGGATAATGACCCAACTAAACTGATTGAGATCGTTGAGATTGGCAAGCAGTTATTAATGACGCGGGGCACCTTAACAACTTTCAGCATTGCGAATGATGTAGCAAAATATTTCGCTATTATTCCGGCATTATTCATTGCAGGTATACCTTCGCTGCAGAGCTTAAATATTATGAAGCTGCACAGTCCGGAAAGTGCGGTCCTTTCGGCTGTTATCTTCAATGCCATTATTATTCCGTTCCTGATTCCGTTGGCATTAAAAGGGGTTGCTTACAAACCCATCGGTGCCAGTGCACTGCTGCGCCGAAACCTATTGATTTACGGATTGGGCGGTGTGCTTATCCCCTTTATTGGCATTAAAATCATTGATCTCTTTGTATCGCTATTCATTTAACTACATACCATTATGAAATCGAATATACTTCCTGCTATTAAGCTGACGTTCGTTTGCATGTTATTCTTTATGGGCATATACACACTGGCAGTATGCGGCATTGCACAATTCACAGCCAATAAAGGCAATGGTGATATTATTGTTCACAATGAAAAAAAATACTACAGCAACATCGGACAAACATTTACAGACGACAGTTATTTTCATTCGAGACCATCTGCAGTTGGCTATAACGCTGCAGGTTCGGGAGGCAGTAACAAATCGCCGAGTAATCCCGACTATCAAACTGAAGTACAAGCTCGCATCGACACTTTCATGGCTCACAACCCTGACATTGCCAAATCAGAGATCCCATCAGATCTGGTAACAGCAAGTGGAAGCGGTCTGGATCCGAATATCTCTGTACAGGCTGCAAAAGTACAAGTGAAACGTATTGCAAAGATCCGTCACCTTTCAGAAGAACGATTAATTTCATTAATTGATGAACAAACAGAAAAACCTTTGCTTGGATTATTCGGTACAGAAAAAATAAATGTACTGAAACTTAATATTGCTTTAGATGATTTAAAATAATAGTACGCGTGCAAAATATCTTTAAAGTTATATATATAAGTATTTGCGTACTCATAGGTACAACACATGCGATACAAGCCCAGATAACAGATCAAATGCTAAAAACCGTATCCGATAACACACCTGATACCAGATCATCAAAGCAAGTTACCGACCATCTAACAATATCGGGCTACATTGAAGCCTATTATGGATATGATTTCAGCAATCCCGGAAATCACTCAAGGCCTGGTTTTGTATATTCTTATAACAGGCACAACGAAGTAAATATCAATCTTGGATTTATAAAAGCAGCATATGCAACAGACAATCTACGTGCAAACATTGCAATCATGACAGGTACCTATGCCAATGCAAATCTGGCAACTGAACCAGGAGTTTTAAAAAATATATTTGAAGCAAATATTGGTGCAAAAATTTCAAAACAAAAAAACATTTGGATAGATGCAGGAATCTTTGCTTCACACATAGGTTTTGAAAGTGCCATTGGTAAAGATTGCTGGAATCTAACACGCAGTATATTGGCAGATAATTCGCCTTATTATGAAAGTGGTGTAAAAGTATCTTACAAAAGTGATAATGAAAAGTGGTTTGTGAGTGGATTGGTCTTAAATGGGTGGCAACACATTCAACGCGCTAATGATAATAATACACCCGCATTGGGACACCAACTTTCATATAAACCCACTTCAAAGATTACATTAAACAGTAGTTCTTTTGTAGGCAGTGATACACCTGATAGCATCAGACAGATGCGTTATTTTCATAATCTCTATAGTATTTTTCAACTTCATGAAAAATTCGGAATTATATTAGGTTTTGATATTGGCTTCCAACAAAAATCAAAAGGAAGCAATACATATAATACATGGTTCTCCCCTATTGTACAAACCCGATACGATCTATTTTCAAAATCAACGATTGCTATGCGTTTTGAATATTACAGCGATGTCAATGGTGTAATTATTCTGACTGGTACACCGAACGGATTTCAAACGTATGGCTACTCCCTTAATCTCGATTACAAGATTGCAGAAAATATGCTCTGGCGCATAGAAGGGAAATGTTTCAGTAGTATGGAGAAAATATTTATATTACATAATAAGCCAAACAACAAAAATTACGTACTGACAACATCCTTAGCCGTGTCTTTCTAATGACAGAAAAAGATAAAACCGTACAGCACTTTCTGGATCTGATCAAAAAATCCAGGAAAGGTAAATTTAAGATTTATATTGGCATGAGTGCCGGTGTAGGCAAATCATACCGTATGCTACAGGAAGCACACGCATTATTGAAAAATGGTATTGATGTAAAGATCGGTTTTATCGAAACACATAATCGCAAAGAAACACAGGCCCTGTTAGAAGGACTGCCCTTAATACCGAGACGGAAATTGTTTTACAAAGGAAAAGAACTGGAAGAAATGGATGTGCAGGCTATCATTAATTTACGTCCGGAGGTAGTTATTATAGATGAGCTCGCACACACCAATATTGAAGGAAGTAAGAATGAAAAACGCTGGCAGGATGTGATTGAAATCTTAGAAACCGGCATCAATGTTATTTCAGCTGTGAACATTCAACATATTGAAAGTTTGAATGAAGAAGTAAAAACTATTACCGGAATTGAAGTAAAAGAACGCATTCCTGATAGCATTTTAACATATGCAGATGAAGTTGTAAATATTGATTTAACAGCCGATGAATTAATTATCCGTCTGAAGGAAGGTAAAATATATCAGGAAGAAAAAATACAGACCGCATTACAGAACTTCTTTCAGAGTAACCATATCTTACAACTACGTGAATTGGCGCTTAAAGAAGTAGCATCACAGGTCGAACGAAAAGTTGAAACAGAAGTAACAAAAACGAATGTAATCAAACATGAACGTTTTTTAGCTTGCATCAGCAGCAACGACGGAGAAGCCAAAGCTGTGATTCGTAAAACAGCACGACTGGCTAATTACTTCCATAGCAAATGGTATGTATTGTATGTACAAACGCCGAATGAACATGCTGACAAAATAGCCTTAGACAAGCAGCGCCATTTGATAAATAACTTTAAATTAGCTACGGAGTTGGGTGCAGAAATCATTACGATAGAAAATAACTCCATTTCTAAAACAATCGTTAATCAAGCCATTGAGCGAAAGATTACTACGATTTGCATCGGAAAACCTCATTTAAACATGTTCAAAATTATCTGGAAAACCAATTTACTAAATACACTTTTCAAAAAACTATCTTCGAACAAT
>NZ_JBQCDF010000108.1:0-7260 GCF_051961495.1 Cytophaga sp.
AGTGCTTCATGGTCGGCAAGTAATTCAGTAAGCATTCCTTTTTGATCAGGATATTTTCCAGGAGCTTCTTTTATGCGGGTAATTTTTCCGAATTCTTCCATGGTACCAATAGTCTTTGAACCAAGTTTATTGATGCGTTCGGCAAGCTCATCAATGATTTCTTCCAGCTGTGTATACTGCGCTTCAAACAATTTATGCAATTCCATAAAACTCTGTCCTGATACATTCCAGTGAAACTTTCTTGTTTTTACATACAAGGTCATCTCATCTGCTAAAGCTATCGATAACATGTTTACACTCTTCTTAATGTTTTCTTCACTGATACCTAGTTTCATAACGTTGATGTTTTAAATTAATTGAATCAAAGTTGATAAAACCTGAACAGAATGATTTACATACATTTGCAAAAAAATTACAAAAAACACATGTACTAACTATTATTTGCAACTTCAACTGGTAATGAGAAATAAAATGTAGCCCCTGCATTTACCTTTGACTCTGCCCATACTGAACCGCCATGTTTTTCTACAATTCTTTTCACAATAGCTAGCCCTACGCCGGTTCCTTCAAAATCTTTACTGCTATGCAGGCGTTGAAACACGCCAAACAGTTTATCCATATATTCCATATCAAAACCGGCGCCGTTATCCTTAACAAAATAAACGATTGCTTTTTTCTTTTCATCTTTAAACGAGCCCACCTGTATTTGAGGAGACTCTACTTTACTGGAATATTTAACAGCATTTGAAAGCAGGTTTACAAATACCTGTTTCAGCAGATTATAATCAGCACTTATTTCCGGCAGTTCTTCAATAACCAATGTGGCCTTTTTATAAGAAGTCTGTATATCCTGGTAGGTAGATTGCACAAGTTCATTCATATTAATATGTTGCTTCTGAACAGCCTTTTTACCTAATCGGGAAAACGCAAGCAAGTCGTCAATCAATGAATCCATTTTAATAGCATTGCGCTTAATATTATCCAGCAAGCCATTAAACTTCTCGTCCATTCCTTCAGCAAAGCGGTCTTCTATCATTTGCGAGTAATTACTAATAGCACGCAATGGCGAACGCAGGTCATGAGAAACAGAATATGAAAAAGATTCCAGTTCTTTATTCACTGCTTCAAGCTGCTGGATATTTTCCTGGAGATTTTCATTCAGACGGATGATCTCATCTTCTTTTTTCTTTTGTTCAGTAATATCACGGGCATTTGAAAACCATTTCCCGTTTTTGACAACAATGTTCCATTGCAGCCATTTATAAGACTGATCTTTACAGATAACCTTCGTTTCAAATGAAAGGGTATCCTGATTGGACTTTTTATTCATTTCAAACAACGCCTTATCTTCATCATTCAGGAAATAAAGCAAGGACTGGTTAGCGATCTCTTCGGCCGGATAACCCAAAACCTTTGTCATGGCCACATTGAATTCTTCGAACTTAAAATTTTCCGCATCAAGGGTACAGATAATATCCAGGCAATTATTAATAAGAATAGAAGATTTCTCCAGCGCATGATTAATTTCAACCAGCTCTTTACGTTGCAACTCAAGCCGGAGCAGCATGTTTACCTTGGCCTTTGTAATCTCGGGATCAAGCGGTTTGAACAGATAATCAATAGCCCCTTCTTCAAGCCCCTTCAGCATGTTTTTCTGTTCCTTCAATTCTGCCGATGCAAATAGGATCGGAATATCCTTTGTCCTTTTGTTAGACTTCAGCATATTGGCTACTTCAAAACCATCCATTTCCGGCATCTGCACGTCAAGAATGATCAGATCAACAGGTTTGCTCAATGCAAGCTTGAGCCCTTCATCGCCGGATGTTGCCTTTAAAAATGTACGTGTTTCTTTCATCAGCAAATTTTCAAGCGCAAATATGTTACTTGAAATATCATCAATGATCAAAATGGTTGCATTACCTTCTTTCATGAATATTGATTAAATAAGATGTAATTTCTTCTAATGTTCCGATTAAATCTACCGCTCCGGTATTAATAGATGCCTGGGGCATGTATGGATATTCCGCTGTCAGCGGGTCCTGTGCAAGTGTCACTCCTCCTGACCGCTTGATCTCCAGTATACCTTCTGCCCCGTCGCTGCTGGCACCTGTAAGTATAACCCCGACCAACAACTCCTTATATACTTCAGCCGCTGTTGTAAACAGTAAATCAATCGATGGCCGGCTATGTTTTACATATATATCTGAAGTTAATGAAAAAGTTTTATCCAGTTCTATCAGCAAATGATAATTTGGCGGTGCTGTATATACATACCCGGCTTCAATTTTTTCTTTTTCATCTGCCTGTTTGACCTTGAGGAGGCATCTTGTCTGCAGCAAATCTTCCAAAAGGTCTTTATGGTCTTTACCCCTGTGCTGTACAATAATCACCGGCAGCGAATATTCCTTAGGTAACTTACTTAATATATAAATAAGTGCATGTAAACCTCCTGCTGATACACCAATAACAACAGCAGAAAAATTCCTGGTGTTATCCCCTTCTGTTTTCATTTTACTTTCATAAAAATACGTTCCTTTCTATCTACATCTTCAAAACTTGATTTTTTATCTGCAAACAAAAGAGATTCTTTACTACCCAACGCCAAAAAACCAAAAGAACAAAGACTGTCATGAAACAGATTAATCACTTTATTCTGCAGCTGCTGATTGAAATAAATCAATACGTTTCTGCAAACAATAAGCTGGAACTCATTAAAGGATTTATCAACGGTTAGGTTGTGGGGTGAAAAAACAATATTCTGCTTAAGTGATTTATCAAACATCACTGAATTGTATTTGGAAATATAGTATTCAGACAAGGAGTGTTTACCGCCAGCGTTGTTATAGTTCGAAGTATAAGCCTTCATGTTATCAACGCCATACAGCCCTTCTTTAGCAATCTGAATCGACTTCTGGTTAATATCGGTAGCATAAATAATTGAACGCTCCAAAAGGCCTTCTTCCTTTAATACAATAGCAATGGAATAAACTTCTTCACCGGTTGCACAACCTGCGATCCAGATTTTAATGATCGGATAGGTAGCCAAACGCTTCATTACATTTTGACGCAAAGATTTATAAAAAGCAGGATCACGAAACATTTCTGTAACCGTAACGGATAATTCCTGAATAAATGTTTCAAATACGGTTTCATCCTTTAATAAAATTCTGCTCAGATCCTGTAACGAAGGTATCTTATGTACATTCATGAAGTTCATGATTCTCCTTTTAACAGACGCCTCTGCATAATCGGTAAAATCATAACCATACATGAACTTTATTGCGTCTAAAAAAGATCGCAGTTCCTCCTGAGAATATTGAAAAGTATTTGGTGCTGATGAAAAATCCATAGCTTAAAGATTAAAACCAATACAGCAGTCAATTAATTATACAGCCATACGCGCATGAGTGATAGAAGCTGCTCAATATTGATTGGCTTCGAAATATAATCAGACATACCCACGGAAAGACATTTCTCCCGGTCGCCTTTCATTGCTTTCGCGGTAATTGCAATAATCGGTACTTTATCATATTTCTGCATGCTGCGGATGGCCTTTGTTGCTTCATAACCATCCATCTCCGGCATCATAATGTCCATTAGAATAATATCAACCGTTGGATTTTCATCCAATACCTTCAACGCTATTTTTCCGTTTTCTGCAATAAAACAAGTCATTTCCTGCTCTTCCAGGGCGTTCGTCAACGAATACACGTTGCGTATATCGTCATCAACAACCAATACTTTCTTAAACTTCAGGATCTCTTCCGTTTTATGAAGCCTGCGGATAATGCTTTGTTTTTCTTTAGGTAGCTTTGACTCCACGCGATGTAAAAATAATGTGGTTTCATCTAAAAGTCTTTCCTGAGAATTTGCAGTCTTCAATACCACAGCGCTGGCCAATCTGTTCAGAATATTTTTCTCTTCCGTAGTGAGGTCTCTCCCGGTATAAACAATAATCGGAATGCTTTTTATCTGCGGATTTTCCTTTATTTTTTCAATGAGATCAAAACCTGACATATCGGGCAAGCCAAGATCAACAATAATGCAATCATAGTTATCTTTCAAAAGCATTTCATATGCTTCATGACCGGTGTAAGCTGAATAGCTTTTTACGTCGCCATTACCAATCAACTCACGGATTGCCGTGTTCTGTGTTTCATTATCTTCAATGATCAATAACTTCTTTAACTTCTTCCGTGCAAACTCTTCGATCCGGTCAAAAGATGCCAACAGGACTTCTTTCGTTACAGGCTTTTTTAGATAATCAAAAGCCCCCAGTTCAAGCCCTTCACGTTTTCTGTCATAGCCGGAAATTACCTGCACCGGAATATGGCGTAACGCCGGATCATTCTTCAGTTGTTTTAATACCTCAGCGCCATCCATTACCGGTAGTTTCATATCCAGCATAATAGCATCAGGGCGATATTGCCGCGCATAGCTTAAACCTGTATTGCCTCTTGTAGCAATGATACCTTTATAATTCCGTTCTCTTAAAAAGTCCAGCATAAGCTTGGCAAAAACAATATCATCTTCCATCAACAAGACTACCTTATCGTTAACAGATATGTTGTTTCTATCATCAGTTACTTCTTCAAATTCTTCTCCCCCCTGCAATTCTTCCATTGCAGGAGCTGCTGCAGTAGACTTCAGTTCATCTTTGATAATTTCGATCTGTGGCCTGACCGGTACGCGTTCTTCCCTTTTAATATTTGCTTCATTATATTTTACTGGAATAAATAAGGTAAACGTACTCCCTTTGCCTTCCTCACTGGACACCTGAATCTCGCCGCCCAATGCAATAGCAAGCTCACGGCTGATAGACAAACCTAATCCAGTACCACCATATTTTCGTTTGGTTGACCCATCAACCTGTTGAAACGCTTCAAAAATGATCTGCTGTTTGTTAAATGGTATACCGATTCCGGTATCTGTGACAGAGAATGCAAAACTATTCTCAGTCGTTAATTCTTTATTTTTAAAAACCGTGGCAGGTTCAGGTTTACGTATACCAACAGTAACAGAACCTTTACTGCTTGTAAACTTAAACGCGTTGGAAAGCAGATTCCGAATGATCTGTTCCAGCCTATGCCTGTCAGAATGAATAGTTGTTTTCAGCAATTCATCGTTGCAATCAATCCTGAAATTAATGGATTTCTTTTTAGCCACTTCATCAAACATGGCATGTGTACGTGAACAGATGTCACTCAGTGGTACATCTTCAATTTCAAGATCAAGCTTGCCGGATTCAACTTTGGAAAGATCCAGAATTTCATTGATCAATTCAAGCAGATCAGAACCTGAATTGCAGATGTTCTTCGCAAATTCAACCTCCTTCTCACTTAACGTTTTGTTTTTATTATCAGCCAGTAATTGTGAAAGAATTAGAATGCTGTTCAGCGGCGTACGCAATTCATGCGACATATTCGCCAGGAATTCTGATTTGTATCTGCTATTGAGTTCAAGTTCATGCGCTTTTGTTTCTATTTGCATCTTGGCATTTTCCAGCGTCTCTTTCTGTTCTTCCAGTAAATTCGCCTTTTCTTCGAGTTCTTCATTACTCTGGTGTAACTCTTCCTGCTGCGAACGAAGATCAGCTTCAGATTTTTCAAGCAATTCGGTTTTCACCTGCAACTCTTCATTGAATTGTTTAAGTTCTTCCTGTTGTGCTTCCAGCTCTTCTGTCTGGCGCTGGGTTTCTTCCAGAAGTTCTCTAACTTTTTCTCTGGCATGTGAAGAAGCAATAGCAATCGATATGCTGTCCATTACACGCTCTACATATTCCTTTTGATTCTGAGTAATAGGTCTGATACTGCCAAGTTCAATAACACCGGATACTACTCCTTCAGAAAGTATGGGTACAATTAAAATATGAGTTGGGGTGATTTCACCCAAACCGGAATCGATAATAAAATTTTCAGAAGGAATATTTTCAAGCAACAATGTTTTCTTTTCCTTAGCTGCCTGCCCGATCAAACCTTCTCCTAAACGAACAGGCAACATTGCTGTTTTTTTTCTGGACAGTGCATGTCCATTGGATAATTTAAAGGCACTGCCCGTTTTATCCAGAATATAAAAGGCCCCGACATTCACATTCAGGTACGTTACAAAATGATCAATCACTGCCTGACCCAAATCTGCAATAAGCATATTGCCCTGCATGGCCTGTGCCAGCGCACCGCTGCCTGTAAGACTCCAGTTTTTATTGGAGGTTTCAATTTCAGCCTTACGCAACGCATTTAAATTTGCGGTTACGACAAGGTAAGATGCTATCAGAACAAGAATGATACAAACTTTCAGCGTAAGGTAAACAACGTTAAAATTGTGTGCGTCACTATCGCTGGCAGCTTTTCTTTGCTCCAGCAATTTAAATTCTGCTGCCTTTGCTTCATCTATATTAGCACGAATCTTGTCCATGATTCGCTTGCCGTTTTCAGTTACTATGAGTTCCTGAGCTTTTTCAAAACTCTGGTTGCGGAGGCGGATACAACTATCCAGATGAATCATGTGTGCTTCTACAAGATCATGTATGATTGCAACTCTTTTCTGCTGCACCGCATTATCCGCAGTAAGATCTTTGATATAATCCAGGTTGGAGTTAATTTTATCAACCGCTTTGTTATATGGTTCTAAAAAATTTTTATTGCCGGTAATTACATATCCGCGCATGGACGTTTCTGCATCGGCTTCTGTAACCAAAACCTGTTCAAGTCCGTATAAAACAGTGTGGGTATGATCTACCCACCGGACTGTTTCCTGAAACTTTTTACTATTCTTATAGGAAATATAACCTACTATTATTAAAACAATTGTACAAGCGCCTAATCCGCCTAAAATTTTATTATCCAAGGAGAGTCTCATATTATAAAAATAAAAAAATTACGTGTAGTTCAATAGAATAATTTTACTTTATAAAAATATACATTTATTAAAAATAAATTTCCAAATACTCAATTAATACACACTTTTGTAATGTTTTTTTTAACATAAGATTATTGCAATAGTGGTATTATTAGGCTTAACTTAATTTTCTTACTATTACGATGTAACTGTGAAAAATCAATTATTGTACTATTCAAGTAGACTTACTTTTTAAGTACTTATAATACATAAATTGATCCACAGTGTATAGATCAGGCTATGGACATAAAGGATAAAATCAAGGTTTTGATGCTGGAAGATGTAACAGACGATGTTGCAATCATTGAATACGTTCTTACTAAAGGTGGTATTGAGCATGAAACGTTACAGGTAGATACCAAA
>NZ_JBQCDF010000109.1:0-7480 GCF_051961495.1 Cytophaga sp.
TTTAAACTCGGAAGTATTACAACAGTTGAGTTCCGTGCAGCACAGCTGAACTACATCAATGCAACCGTGCGTTACAGCACAGCCCAGTACAATGCAAAGCTTGCTGAAATCAACCTGAACCAGATTTCAGGAACGATGGAATATTAAATTAATCATTGTTCAATAAAGACCTTCCAGTCTTTATGAAGTTTGGTATTTAATACACGGGGGAATTTATTCTGTCCACCTTCTTTTCCTCTGAAGCGCAGCCAATCATAAAAAAGATTTGCCGGTAGAATCGTAACAAGTATTTCTTTAAGTGCTGTTGTACGCTCAACCCGGTAATCATCATTCAGAAGCTTCAGTTTTTCATCCAGCAGGTTCGATAATACAACAGGATCAACCTCATCGTCTGTGCCTATATACCATTGGTGTGCAAATAAGGATTCATAAGGTATGCCGGCAACAGCAAACTCTTTGATCGTTATATTGAGTTCTTCCGAAATAAGTTTAATTGCCTGGTTCATGTTATCAACCGACAAATGTTCACCACACAAACTAATGTAGTGCTTTGTTCTGCCAGTAATAACAATTTCTGCATTTGCCTTATCAACAAAACGGATCACATCCCCGATAATATAACGCCACGTGCCGGCACAGGTAGAAAGCAGCAAGGCATAATCAACTCCTTCTTCCACATCATCAATCATAAGCGTTTTAGGATTCACTACTAAATCTCCCGATGATGTAAAATTCTGTTCATTAAACGGTACGAATTCAAAAAATATTCCATTGTTCAAAACCAGTTTCATACCTTTTTTCCCCGGTCCTGCCTGATAAGCAATAAAGCCTTCAGATGCCAGGTACGTTTCAATATAAATAATAGGCCGCGCCAATAATTTTTCAAACCCTTTGCGATAAGGTTCAAAAGCTACACCACCATGTACGAATACAGAAAGGTTGGGCCACATATCATGAATCGTTTCCAGCTGATAACGCTCAATGATGCGTTCAATCAGGATCTGGAGCCAGGCAGGTACACCTACAATAAAACCTATATCCCATTTAGGTGCCGATTCTACAATTTCATTAAGCTTACTTTCCCAATCGCGGTTGCGGGCAATCTTAGAACCAGGCTTATAAAAATACTGAAACCAGAATGGAATTTTACTTGCCTGGATGCCGCTCAAATCACCTTCATAATACATTTCAGTTTTATGTAGATGTGTGCTGCCGCCCAGCATCAAAATACCTTTGCCAAATAATTCTTTCGGAAGCTTGTATTGCACTAAAGACAATAACTGTCTGATGCCAATTTTTTTATTTGCTTTTATAAACTGATTGGTGATCGGGATATACTTGGTAGACGCATCTGAAGTACCGGAACTCAATGCAAAGTATTTGATCTTACCCGGCCAGGTAACATCGGCCTCCCCTTCCTTCAAACGATGCCACCATTCTGTGTATAATTTATTATAAGAAAATACCGGTACACGTCTTTTATAATAACTATAAAAATACTTCTTGTCCTTAGAACCAAACTGCGTAATGATTTCTGAAAAATTGTAATGCTTCCCAAACTGTGTATGAACACTTTTTTTAAGCAGTTTTTTTAATACCTTCCGTTGTTGATTAAAGTGACTAAGTTTTTTTTTATTTGGCAATGTGCTTAACTTTAGTGCTCTCGCAAACAGCTTCTCCAAAAGATCCATATCTAGTACTATTATATTTAGTCACTGAAATTTAATACATTCACATTACGTAACAGTTAAATTATGATAAACAAATCCGCTTTAAATATTATTACAGAATTTTTAAAGCCATTTCACACCAGTCTGATTGCAGTAACAAAAACACACCCGGTTGAAGTACTGCAGGAAGCTTATGATTTCGGATTGAATGTATTTGGTGAGAATAAAGTACAGGAACTTGTTGCCAAAGCAGAAGTACTGCCGAAAGATATTCAATGGCATTTAATCGGACATTTGCAAAGTAATAAGGTTAAATATATAGCTCCTTTTATTTACATGATCCACTCGGTTGATAGCTTCAAACTGTTACAGGAAATCAATAAGGAAGCAAAGAAAAACAACCGTATTATACTTTGTCTTTTACAAGTATATATTGCCAATGAAGACACAAAGTTCGGACTGGATCAAAAAGAGCTTTTAGCAATTTTAACGCATCCGGAACTTGAACAGCTGGAGCACATACAAATCAAAGGATTGATGGGCATGGCAACAAACACAGATGACAAAGCGCAGATCCGGAAAGAGTTTCATGGCTTAAGAGAATTATTTCATACGCTTTCAAGAACGATTACAAAAAAGAATATTCAATGGAGTGAAATTTCCATGGGTATGACTTCTGACTATGAAATTGCTGCTGAAGAAGGAAGTACCATGGTAAGGATCGGAAGCGCGATCTTTGGAAGCAGATAAATGTATTAAGTTTTAAGTAATGCATTCTAAACAGTAATTCTTCTTACCCAAATAAATCGAATTCATAATTCATAATTCATAATTCATAATTCATAATTCATAATTCATAATTCATAATTCATAATTAGCAAACATGTTACATAAAACATTCTTACTGGCCGGAAGTATATTTGCAGGCTTAGGCGTTGCCATCGGCGCATTTGGCGCGCACAAACTAAAAGACTTCCTCCTTCAGACTGGTCGTACGGATACGTTTGAAAAAGCGGTGATGTACCAGTTCTATCACAGCTTTGCATTGTTGGTTGTAGGGTTATTAATTCTGCAAACACAGTTTAACACAAAATACCTGAACTATGCGGGTTATAGTTTCATTGCGGGTATCCTGATCTTCTCCGGATCTTTGTATATACTATGCTTAACAGAAACACCCAAATGGGGGGCCGTAACGCCTATCGGCGGTGTATGCATGATTGCAGGATGGGTATTGGTGTGTATGAGCTTTCTGAAGTAAGGTTCTAGTTACTAGTTTCCAGTTGCTAGACTCAAAATAAAAAAGGATAGACCGAATTCAGTCTATCCTTTTTTATTTTGGGGAATGTTCGGTCTAATACCTGTCTACTAGTTACGGAATCACATTCACCCGGATTCTCAGGTATTCCGCTGGATCGGCATTTGGTGTTACAGCATTCGATAAAATCGTAAGCGTTTTATTCACTACACCCATCTTGCCTGCAGAATTGAATTCTACTGTAATGGAACCGCTGGCACCTGGCGCCACGACCTTTTCATATGAATTCGGAACCGTGCAACCGCATGAGCTGACAATGTTATCTATTTTCAACGTATCTGTTCCTGTGTTTTTGTATTTAAAAACATAGGTTACTTTTTCGCCCTGTTTCACATCTCCGAAATCATGAGATTTTGTCTCAAAAGACATTACAGGGCTTTTTACCAATGCCTGCGCAAAAACACCCGTTGCAAAAACAATTCCTAATAAGATCAATATTCCTTTTTTCATATCAATAATTCTATATTCTATTTATAATACTGTTTACAATAACTAAGCCAGAAAGTGCGGAGTACATAGTACTTAGTACGAAGATAACTGAAATTGTAACCCTTTTTCATTATTTATTTTAATATCTGTTTTAAACAGATCGAAGATCCGGTTATTAATCCTTAAAAGTAAAACTTACAATCAGTACTCTGTACTTAATTCTCTGTACTCTGTACTTCAAAAAAACGCGGATGGAAATTCACCAGAAATACCTGGCTTTTTCCCCGGGTAATTGCTGTATATAACCAACGAAGAAATTCTATATCTATTTTATCGTCCGTAAGGTATCCCTGTTCAATAAACACCGTGTGCCATTGCCCGCCTTGTGCCTTGTGACACGTAAGCGCATACGCAAATTTTACCTGCAAGGCATTCAGGAACGGATCTTTCCGGATTGCTTCCAGACGCTCCTGTTTTGTGGCAATATCTTCGTACTCTTTTTCAATTTCTTTATACAACTCCTGCATCTTTTCCTTTTCTAAATTAGGTGTAGATGAGTAAAGTGTGTCAAGCATGATTTTCAATTGAAAATTTCCGAACTCAGGAAAGTCTCTGAAAACAGCCTCTATATCTGCAAAGCGAAAGCCATACTGATCCTGGTAACGCAGTACTTTCCGGATCTCAAGAAAATCACCGTTGGCAATAAAACCTGAAGAAATATTTGAGGGAAGAATTGAATAATTGTTCCGCACAGCCATCAGCAGATCTCCTGCATCCAACTCGTTTTCAGTAAAAAATATAGCCTGCCGTATATAACGGTTGTAACCGGTTGCTGATTTATTGCTTCTGCATACAACAATGGTTTCTTCCCTGCCAAAGTTATCATAGGCATATCGTAAGCCATCTTCCAACCGGTCGGATGTCATTTTATAAAAATCTTTGAAGCCTGTTGTAAAATGAATTTCCGTTGCATTTCTGCGGATATCATTTCTCAGCTTAGTAGCATTGTACAAAATACCTGAAGCCTGTGCCTGCCGCACAACATCTGTCAATTCTACTTCAAGCAGATCAATGGAGAAATGAGATTCCAGGTAACGCTTGTCTAATGCCGGACTGATTGTTTTACCTACCGGAGGCAGCTGCGCTGTATCGCCACATAATATCAAACGGTTATTCTTCTGTTCAAATACATAAGAAATGAGATCACCCAACAAACCATTGCTGCCAAACTCCGAGTCATCACTCAGCATGGAAGCTTCATCAACAATGAAAATCGTATTGGCAAACATGTTGCGTTTCCTTGAAAAAAAAATACCTCCTGTTGATGATGTTTCCTTGCGGTAAATATGCCGGTGGATAGTAGCGGCGCCTTGTCCGGAATAAGAAGACATTACTTTGGCTGCACGTCCGGTAGGTGCCAGCAGCACCGTTTGAAACCTGTTTTTAGGAATGGCCCGTACCAATGCACTCAATAAAGTTGTTTTCCCTGTGCCTGCATAACCTCTCAGCAAAAGTGCAAAGTTGTTTGTACCTTTGCTTTCTACCAATTGTTCGATCAGATCAATTGCCTTAGACTGGCTGTTTGTAGGTGCTGCAGGTAATGCAGCGATCATGGAATGTGAAAGTGCCAAGGGAGTAACAGATTATTTAAATGGCGTGGTTCATGGAAGATATTAAAAACGAAATCGTCTCAAACTTTGGTAACAAGTTACGCATTAGAGTTTGTGGAATTTGTATTGAGGAAAATAAAATTTTATTGATCCGCCACCACAGCATTGGTAAAAGCGGCGAGCTATGGACACCACCCGGGGGCGGAATGAATTATGGTGAATCCGCAGAAGATGCATTGATCCGGGAATTCATTGAAGAAACAGGTCTTAATGTTTCCGTTGAAAAATTTTTATGTGTCAACGAATACTTAACCCCGCCCCTGCACGCCATCGAATTTTTTTTTATTGTCAAAAAAACGGGTGGATCCTTACAGACTGGCATTGATCCGGAATTGCATGCCGACCGTCAGATAATCACAAAAATTGAATGGCTCTCAATTGAACAATTAAAAAAAATACCCCGGGAATCGCTACATAGCCTGTTACACTCAATTCAATCTATTGAAGACCTTTATACACTAAGCGGATTTTATTACTAATCCTGCCGATAAAGGGCACTTCATACATCTACCTTACCAACATACTTATCCACACTATTGTTATAATACAATAATTTGGTAAAAATTATTTAATTTTACTAAATTGTATAGATAAGAATACAATTTGTAGAATATACCTTTTACACATTTCTAAGTGTATAATATGATATCAGACACAATTGTTCGATATAAGTTAAGCAATTCAGTAAAAGACAGTCGTCTTGAAACAGAAAATCTGGCTAAATACCATTTGTCTTTTCAGGTCAATTTTGAATTGTTCCGTATCTGTGTCATTGATGGAGAAAGCAACCGCTGTTTGTTCTTAGAAGATTATAAACTCTTTGATATTTACACAACTTCTGACCTGCTTGATCAGCTGGATATATTGTTTGAAGACCACGTGCTTATTAAAGCAGGCTTCTGGAAGAGCATTACATTAGGCATAAAAAATACTCAGTTCTCTCTTGTTCCTGAATCTTTATTTGAAAGAGATTACCTGAAAGAATATTTGATTCTCAATACAACGCTTGACAGAGAAGCGGATGAAGAATATCATTTCTTCAAGCAAAAACAAACGGAAGCAATCAATGTATTCGCAACCAATAACCGTTTGACAGACTGGTTCAGAAAGACCTATCCGCTAAAACAGATCCGCGTAATACACCACACTTCATCCATGATCGAAGGGATTCTGCTGCAAAAAGATCTTGCGCCTGCAGAAAAAAGTGTGTACATCCAGGTAGAACAATATTTTTTAACCATTACGGTAAAAGAAGGCAAGAAGCTGATCTTCTGTAATAGTTTCACGTTCAATACAAGTGAAGATTTTGTTTACTTCATCTTGTTTGTGTTTGACCAGCTGGAACTAAATCCGGAAAAATGTCCGGTAATCGTTTTTGGAGAAATCACACACGATTCAGAATCGTTTAGTAAATTGTACAAGTACATCCGCAATTTGTCGTTTGGTTCAAAACCTGAATTCATACGTTTCGGATATCAATTTGATGAAGTCTTTGACCATCGTTATTTTGATCTGTACAATATGCATTTGTGCCAAGGTTAAACAATCCTGATCATGAATAAAATTGCCGTATTCCCGGGCTCATTTGATCCTTTCACCAAAGGACATGAAGATATTGTACGCCGTAGCTTACTGTTATTCGATAAAGTCATTATTGCGATAGGCAGCAACTCACAGAAAAACCGGTACTTCGATCTGGATTTTATTGTACCTAAAATTGAAAGTTGTTTCACAGCCAATGAAAATGTTGAGGTGAAAGTCTTCAAAGGACTTACGGCTGAATTCGCCAAAGAATGCGGAGCGCAATTTTTAATCAGAGGTTTACGCAACACCACTGATTTCGAATATGAAAACAGTATTTCCCAGGCTAATAAATATCTTTGGAAAGATCTTGAAACGGTATTCATGATCACAAGTCCACATCTGGCCTATATCAGCTCAAGCCTGATCCGTGACATCCATAAATACAACGGAGATGTTAGTGGATTTTTACCTTACAAGCTCTGAATGCAGCCTGTAATATTCATTTAAAACTTCCTGTATAGAGGCGTAGGAGTTTTTAACAGACTTCATAGCATCTTTATAAGACATCCATTTCAGGTCTTCGATAAATTCAGCCAATTGGGGCTGCATGTTCGCATCATCTGTACAAACCATTTCATACCAATCTGTACGTTTCAAAATTCTTTTCCCTTTGCGAACATAGGTGTGCCAGGTAGAACATACTTTCTCTCTTACATCTACCCGAACGCTACACTCCTCTTCAACTTCTCTTTTAGCAGCTTTAATAAATTCTTCTTTTTTCTTAAGCTTGCCTTTTGGTAAGTCCCACCTGCCCAATCTAAAAATCAACAGCACTCTATCCTGCTTGCGCACCACGCCACCTGCGTCTT